>JBAXFO010000239.1:0-6858 GCA_037139885.1 Planctomycetota bacterium | reverse complement strand
GCCGGCGAACAGCGCCACCGTCCGGTCGATGCCCGGAGCGATGCCGCCGTGGAAGCCATCGGCGGGGGTGGCCATGCACGGCGAACGGCGTTTGACCGGCGCCGAAATCAAGACGCTCGCCGAGTGGGCCGATCGCGGCACGCCTGCGGGCGACATCAAAGATTCGCCGCCGCCGCGCGATTTTACGGACGGCTGGCAACTCGGGACTCCCGACTTGATCCTTTCGCCCGCGGACGAATTCGTGCTCGGCCCGACGGGTCGCGATCACTTCCGCTGCTTCGTGATGCCGACGAATTTGCCCGAGGATGTTTATGTCGCCGCGGTCGAACTGCGACCGGGTAACCCGCGCATCGTCCATCACTTGTTGCTGTTCATCGACACCACCGGTCAGGCCCGCAAACTCGAACTCGCCGAGAAAGACAAGAAACCCGCTCCCCCCGACCCGCTCCATCCGCAACCGCTCGAGGCGGCCCAGTGGGATAAAGGGCCCGGCTATTCCGTCCCCATGGGCGTCGGCTTCATTCCGCAAGGCGCCCTCAGCGGCTGGTCCCCCGGCATCACGCCGCGTTTTCTTCCCGATGGCACGGGCTTTTACCTGCCGAAGAAATCCGATGTCGTGATGCAGATTCACTATCACCGCGATGGCCGGGTCGGACGCGATAAAACGCAGGTGGGGCTCTATTTCGCGAAGAAGCCGGTCGAACGGCCCTATGTCGGCGGCGCCATCGCCGGCGGTCAGGGGAATGGCTTGCTCCGCGTTTTCTTTTCGATCCCCGCGGGCGCCGATGCCTTCAAACTCGCCGGCGACGCATACGCCCAGCGCGACTTTACCCTCTACAGCATCTCGCCCCACATGCACATGCTCGGCAAGGATATTTCCGTAAGCATGAAAAGCCCCGACGGCCAGACGAAGAAGCTCCTCGCCATCGATCAATGGGATTACAACTGGCAAGAGATCTACTTCCTCAAGGAGCCGATCCAGGTCAAAGCCGGCTCCACGTTCCACATCGAAGCCACCTACGACAACAGCGCCAAGAACCCGCTGAACCCCTTCACGCCGCCGCAGCGAGTCACGTTCGGCGAACAAACCTTCAACGAAATGTGCTTCGTCTTCCTCGGCGGCACCGCCGACCCCACCGCCCTGGGCCGCACGCGCAGGCTTCCCGTCCTGCCCAACGAGCCGAAGAAAAACGCGAGCAAATAGTAGGCAGGGAATCGCCTGGAGCCGGGGTTTTGAGCGTTTCGCGTTTCACCCCGGCAGGGGTGAAGGAGTCGTCTCGCCAAGCGAAGTCTGAAATTGACATTTCTCCAGGCGAATGTTTCGCGGGCGGGACGCTCGCTCCTTCGTCCCGCCGGGACGACCCCTGACTCGTCATCCGTTCCCACGGGCGAGTTCCCGCTCCGGCGCGGGAACTCGCCCGTGGCTACACTCCGTTGCCCCGCCGGGGCAGGCGTTTGGATCGAACACCGGCCCCGCAAGATGGCCCTGAGAGTTCGTCGACATTTAAAGGATTGGGCGAGGTTACTTCTTCCCCAGCTCGCGTTTGGCCGCGAAGAATCGCGTCAAGATTTGCGAGCACTCCTCGGCCAAAACGCCGCCGACGACTTGCGATCGATGATTGAGCCGGGCGTCGCTGGTGATGCGAAACAAACTATCGCAGGCGCCCGCTTTGCCGTCGAGGGCGCCGTAGACGACATACGGCAAGCGCGCCTGCACGATCGCCCCGGCGCACATCGGGCACGGTTCGAGCGTCACATACAACACGCATTGTTCAAGTCGCCAGGAATCGAGCGCCTGGGCCGCTTGCGTGATGGCGATCATTTCGGCGTGAGCGGTCGGATCTTTGAGCATTTCGCGTTGATTGTGAGCGCGGGCGATGATGCCGCGTTTGAGCGACACGATCACGGCCCCGACGGGCACCTCGTCTTCGTCCTGGGCGCTGCGGGCCTCGTCGAGGGCGAGACGCATGTGCTCGATGTGGAAGGGGTGCCGAGGATCGCTCAGCGGCAGATCGAACGCGGTGAGATCAAACACGGAAGCCGCTCACTGGATGTAAGGATTCACATCGGGGTTGCACGAAATGACGTTGTCGGGGCCGCTGGTCACGAGCCGCAAAACGACGGTGTCGCCGCGTTTGCCGTACTCGACCTTGCCGCGGACTTTGGCCCACGAGTCGCGTTTAATGGAGGTGATCGGTTCGCGGGAGAAGACGTTGATGCGCGTGTCGACCGCATCGGGAGCGCAGCAACCGATCTTGAAGCGAACGAGGGCGAAGAAACGCGGATCGTGCGTGTCGGCGACGAACTGGCCGCGGAGTTCCACCGTGTTATCCTGGAATTTGGCGCGGAGGCCGCGGTCGTTCACGGATTCCAAAATCTCCTTGAACGACGCGGGCACAATCTGGCCCAGGGCGTCGTCGCCGGCGATCTTGCCCAGCAGCGCCAACCTCGACCAATCGTCCATGCCGATGATGCTGACCGTCTGCGTCGAATCGCGGACCGCCTCGGCGGCGCGCGCTTCGGCATCGTTGACCGACGCGGCGCGCGGCCCCTTGTTCGGCAAGCCGAGCGTGAACAAAACGATCGGCACCAGCATCACGACATAGCGCCAGGGAGCCCAACCGTGATCGTGGTCGTCGTGGCCGTGGTCGTGATGCGCATGATCGTGATGCGCATGATCGTGATGATGGTCGTCATGGCTGTGAGCATGGTCGTGAGAATGATCGTGATCGTGATGAGCATGGGCGTGATCGTGCCCATGATCGTGATGGTGCCCATGATCGTGATCGTGCCCATGGTCGTGCGTGTGGTGATGATGTTCGTGCTTGATCACCGGCAACGAGGCGATGGCCGTGGCGGGGCGTGATTCGTTCCAAAGCGTAGCCGCCCGGACCAACGCCAGGCCGAAGAGCGTGAAGCCGCTGATGGCGACGAACAGGTGAAACTGCTGGCCGAGCAGTAGGTTGAGCATCGGCGTCTGCCAAAAATACAGCGCGAGGCAGATGACCCCAAACGCCCCAGCGAGACCGACCATGCAAAGCTGGTCGATGAAATACGTGTCGTTGTCGTGATGATCATGTACATGAGCCATGAGGCGATCCCCCCGGGGGGACAAGTTCGTGAACTTGTCCGAAGACCTTCGCAGCCGCGTTCACCGGCTCGTCGTTTCCGAAACCGGTCGCCGCAAATCGAATTTCGAAATCTGCGGCTCAAAATAATGAGCCGCCATCGATAGCACGAACACCTGCACGACCACGCAACCGATGATCGTGAAGATCAGCTTCGGCCGAAAAACGCGTGTGTACATGATGTAAAGTTTCAGATCGAACATGGGCCCCAAGACCAGGAACGCGAGCTTCGACGCCGGCGGCCAATACGGCGCGAAGTTGGCGGCCACGAACGCGTCCGCCTCGCTGCACAGACAGAAAAGAACGGCGATCCCCATCATGGCCAGGATCGCGATCGCCGGCTGGCCCTGAATGATGTTGATGATGTTTTGCGAATCGCCTTGTTGCAGCGCCAGGCGTCCGACCGCGGCCAGGCTGGCGCCGATGATCAAAAACGCCATGATGTCGATGAAGTCGGTCAGGGCGGTCATCGAAATATTGTTGAGGCTTCGCGACCACGAGCGAGGCGTGGTCGTGTCTTCGTCGATCTTCTGCAAGTTGTCGTCGAGCCCGCGCATCACGATCGGGGCCAGCAGATTCGCGATGCCGACTTTCTTCTGCAACCGCCCGACGATCAACCCCGTGTTGACGGCGATGATGAACGCAAAGCCGACGCGTAAGAGCACGACATTGATCGGCCCGCCAAAGATCGACATCGCGCGATCGGGCGTGTTGAAGGCCGCATAAGTGCTGAGCATGACGACGACATTGATGATCGGCCCGGCAAGCATGTAGCTGACGCAGACCCCGAGCGGCAACCCCTTGCGAAGCAAGCGCCGCATGACGACCACGATGCCGCACTCGCACATGGGAAACGCCAACCCGAGCACGGCGCCCAAGGCGACGGCAAGATACGGATTCGACGGGATCACTTTGACGAGCGCCTGCTGCGGCACGAACTCTTCCAAAATCCCCGCGAGCACGACCCCAAGCACGACGAACGGCAGCGCCTCGTAGATGATGGCGGTGAAGATCAGAATGAGTTGTTCGTAATCCACGCGAGATATCTCGGCAAGCGGCGAGGGAGGCCCCTCATCATCATACGGCTCATGAAGCCGATGGGTTCGCCGACGCTGCTTTCAGTGAGCCGCCGGATGGCCGAGCACGGCGGACTGATACCACGCCCAGAGCCGGGCGACGCCTTCGGGAACGGATGTGGTCGGCTCATAGCCCAGGAGGCGGCGCGCCTTGGAAATGTCGGCGTGCGTGGAGATCATGTCGGTATCGGGGGCCGGGGCCGATTGCAGGTTGGCTTTCTTGCCGGCGAGGGCTTCGATACAGGCGATGAATTCGGCCAGACTCACCGGTTCGCCGCGGCCCAGGTTGATGACCTCAAAGCCGAGCGGACGATCGACGGCGGCGATCAGACCTTGAGCGATGTCGCCGACGAAGGTCCAGTCGCGGAACATTTGGCCGCCGTTGAAAAGGGGAACGTCGCGGCCGAAGAGAATGTTGTCGATGACTTTATACGCCATCATGTCGGGGCGATTGCGGGGGCCGTAAACCGTGAAGAACCGCAGAGCCGTGAAGGGGATTTTGAAGTTGTGATGGTAGCTGAAGCCGAGGAGCTCGCCCGCTCGTTTACTGGCGGCGTACGGCGCCAACGGACCGTTGCACGGGTCGTCTTCAACGAAGGGGATGCGCGTCGTCGTTCCATAAGCCGAGGAGGTGGAGGCGAAGGCGAACGTCGGCAACCGCGCCGGCGTTTTGCCCGTGAGCCGGCCCAGGGCGCCATCGAGCAGACGCAGCGTCGCCATCACGTTGACGTCGTAATAGAGCGCTGGGTTATCGATCGACGCCCGCACTCCCGCCATGGCGGCGAGATGAATGATGCCGTCGAACGTGTGTTTTTCGAAGATGGCCCGCAGCGCGGCTTCATCGCGCAGGTCGGCTTCCACGAATTCGAAACGAGGCGAATCGGCGCTGGCCTGGCGAACCTCGGCGAGGTTGGCGCGTTTGCGGAGGGGGTCGTAATACGAATTGAAGTTGTCGATGCCGACGACGACATCTCCCCGGCGGAGCAGCGCTTCGGCGACATGACTGCCGATGAACCCGGCCGCCCCCGTGACAAGTATCGTTCTGCTCACGTCCGCTCCTTGACATCTTGGCGGGATTTCCGCCCACTCAGGGACTATCGGGAAAGGCCGGGGAATTGTCAACGGGCTCCGATTGGATTCCTGCCCCACGGACCATACAATCGTCTCCGCAACCCACCTGAAGCCACCGCGGGGCCACCATGAAGGATTTCGAAAAGCTCGGCGTCTTCTACATGGGTCGCGAATACGATCTCGCGACCAAGAAGGAGCAGCCGAAGTCGGTTCTTTATCCGTCCAAGGATCTTGTCACCCATGCGGTTTGCGTCGGCATGACGGGCTCGGGCAAAACGGGCCTCTGCCTGACGCTCCTTGAAGAAGCCGCCATCGACGGCATCCCCGCCCTGGTCATCGATCCCAAAGGGGATCTGGCCAACCTGATGCTCACCTTTCCCGACCTCAAGCCCAAAGACTTCGAAGATTGGGTCAACAGCGACGACGCACGCCGTAAAGGCCTCTCGAAGCAGGACTACGCCAAACAGCAAGCCGACCTGTGGCGCAAAGGGCTCAGCGATTGGGACGAACTCCAGGCCGACGACGATGAATTCGGCGGCAATCGCATCAAACGGCTCAAGGCCACTTGCGATGTCGCGATCTACACCCCCGGCAGCAATGCGGGCATTCCCGTCTCGATCCTGCAATCGTTCGACGCGCCCCCCGAAGCCCTCCGCAACGACACCGAATTGCTCCGCGAACGCGTCAACACCACAGCCACCAGCCTCTTGAGCCTGCTGAGCATCGACGCCGATCCGGTGCAGAGCAAAGAACACATCCTCATCTCGACGCTGCTCAGCGCGTCGTGGAAAGCGGGCAAGAATGTCGACCTGGCGACGCTCATCCAACAATTGCAAAAGCCCCCCGTGAGCCGCATCGGCGTGCTCGACCTCGAAACGTTTTATCCTTCAAAGGATCGTTTCGCGCTGGCGATGTTGTTCAATAATCTGCTGGCCTCGCCGAGCTTCGAATCCTGGATGGAAGGGGTGGCCCTCGACATTCAATCGCTGCTCTACACGAAGGAAGGCAAGCCGCGGATCGCGATTTTCTCGATCGCTCATCTCAACGACACCGAACGCATGTTCTTCGTGTCGCTGTTTTATAACCAGGTCATCGGCTGGATGCGGCAACAGCCCGGCACGACCAGCCTACGCGCCATCGTTTACATGGATGAAATCTTCGGCTACTTCCCCCCCGTGAAGAATCCGCCGTCGAAAACGCCGATGCTCACGCTCTTGAAACAGGCGCGTGCCTTCGGCGTCGGCATGGTGCTCGCGACGCAGAACCCGGTCGACATCGATTACAAGGGCCTTGCGAACTGCGGAACCTGGTTCATCGGCCGGCTGCAAACCGATCGCGACAAGATGCGGCTGCTCGATGGCCTTGAAGGCGCGTCGTCGTCGACCGGCGCCAAGTTCGACCGCGGGGAAATGGAACGCATTCTCGCCGGGTTGGGCAATCGCGTCTTCTTGCTGCACGACGTCAATCTCGAACGGCCGATCGTCTTCATCACACGCTGGGCCCTCTGCTATTTGAGCGGCCCGCTCACGCGCAATCAGATCAAATTGCTGATGGATCCCGTTCGCGAGCAACTCTCCGTCGGG
>JBAXFO010000238.1:0-6890 GCA_037139885.1 Planctomycetota bacterium | reverse complement strand
TTCGTCGATTGCAACGGTGATCCGGTGGTGTCGCTGCGCTCAACCACCGGCTAATCGCTGCGACTCCTCCGGAGTCAAATGCCGACTCCTCCGGAGTCGTACGCAAGACTCCGGAGAAATCAAATGCAAGGGAATCGTAGAGGCAAAGTCGCGGGCACGCAATTAGAAAACCGTTAACCCGGTGGGCCATCGTCGTCGAATATAAGCGCCATGTCGCAGGTATTTAGCGAACCGCCGAGCGCAACGAAACAGCCCCGGAATGAATCCGGGGCTGTCGTTGGAAACGAGGGTTCCAGGGTGGGTTAGTACATATCGTTACCGGCTCCGGCCCCGCCCTTTTTCTTCTCTTCCTTCGGCAGGTCGGCGACCAACGCGTCGGAGGTGAGGAGAAGGGTGGAGACGCTGGCGGCGTTTTGGAGGGCGCTGCGGACGACCTTGGTCGGGTCGATGATGCCTTCCTTGACGAGGTCGCAGTAGCGGGCTTCGCGAGCGTCGAAGCCGAAGTTGACGTTGTCGCTTTCGAGGACTTTGTTCGCGACGACGTCGCCGTTTTCGCCCGCGTTGCTGACGATGTTGGAGATGGGGGCGCGGCAGGCACGCAGGATGATGTTGTAGCCGGCGACTTCGTCGTCCGAGAGATCCTTCGAGGGCTTCAGGCCCGCCGCGGCACGCAGCAGAGCGACGCCGCCGCCGGGGAGGATGCCTTCTTGATTGGCCGCACGGGTCGCGTGCATGGCGTCTTCAACGCGCATCTTCTTTTCTTTCATTTCGCTTTCGGTGGCGGCCCCGACGTTGATCTTGGCCACGCCGCCGGAGAGCTTGGCGATGCGTTCGCTGAGCTTCTCTTTGTCGTAGTCGCTGGTGCTCTTCTCGAGTTCGCGCTGGATGAGACCGACGCGGCCCTGGATGTCGGCCTTCTTGCCGGCGCCTTCGATGATGACGCAGTTGTCCTTGTCGATCTTGATCTTCTTGGCCCGGCCCAGGTCCTTCAGGGTCAGGTTTTCGAGCTGGATGCCGAGGTCTTCGAAGATGGCCTTGCCGCCGGTGAGGATGGCGATGTCTTCGAGCATGGCCTTACGGCGATCGCCGTAGCCAGGAGCCTTGACCGCAGCGCACTTGAACGTGCCGCGGAGCTTGTTGATGACGAGGGTCGCCAGGGCTTCGCCTTCGACTTCTTCGCAAATGATCATGATCGGCTTGCCCTGCTGGAGAACCTTTTCCAGCACGGGGACCATGTCCTTGTTCGCCGAGATCTTCTTTTCGTAGATGAGGATGTAAGGATCTTCGAGATCGCATTCCATCTTCTGCGGATCGGTGACGAAGTAGGGGGAGAGGTAGCCGCGATCGAACGACATGCCTTCGACGAACTCGTGGTTCGTGCTGAGGGCCTTGCCTTCTTCGACGGTGATGACGCCGTCTTTGCCGACCTTGTCCATGGCTTCGGCGATGATGCCGCCGATTTCTTCGTCGTTGTTGGCGGCGATGGTGGCGACGTTTTGCAGATCCTTCTTCGACTTGACGGCGATCGACGCCTTCTTGAGCTTCTCGACGACATCGTCGACGGCCTTTTCGATGCCGCGCTTCATGAGCATGGGGTTGACGCCCGCAACGACGGAGCGAAGGCCTTCGTTGTAGATCGCTTCGGCGAGGACGGTGGCGGTGGTGGTGCCGTCGCCGGCGACGTCGTTGGTCTTGGACGCGACGTCCTTGACCATCTGGGCGCCCATGTTTTCGTACTTATCTTCGAGTTCGATCTCCTTGGCGACGGTGACGCCGTCCTTGGTGACCGTCGGCGAGCCGAAGGACTTCTGAAGGATGACGTTGCGGCCGCGGGGTCCAAGGGTGACCTTGACGGCCCGAGCGAGCTTGGCGACGCCACGCTTGAGGGCTTCGCGGGCTTCTTGATCGAAGGAAATCTGCTTTGCGGACATCGTGGAAGTCTCCTGGTGGAATGAGTGAGCGGTTAGAGGAGGAATGACGAAGGACGAAATACCCTATTTGGGATTCGGTCCCCGCCGTTCCTATGTTTCGGTAAATGGCTGCAAAATCCGGGGAAGTTCGCTTCCGTCCCGAGTTTGCAAGCCTGGTGTCATTGGGATTTTGGCGATTCGTTATTCAAGCACGGCAAGGATGTCTTCCTCGCGCATGATCAAAATGTTGCCGCCCTTTTCTTTGAATTCATCGCCGGCCCATGCGGTGAACAGGACGGATTCGCCCTCTTTCACCTGCAGGGGTTGGCGGGCGCCGTCCTTCAGGAGGCGGCCATTGCCGACGGCGATGATGGTGCCCTTCTGGGGCTTGTCTTTGGCGCCGTCGGGAAGAAGAATGCCGCCCGCGGTCTTCTCAGCCGCCTCAGCACGCTTCACAATCACGCGGTCACCTAGTGGCTTCAGGCTCATCCTCAACTCCTTGAATACGTTCGAATTCCGGAAGTGCCGGATGTTTAGCAAATGACGTGCCTGAAAATGATATTGCCGTAACATGCCTTGCTAAATGGAATTGCGACACACGCAGAACGGCGAGACGTCTGCCAAATCGGGCGCAGGAACGCGGAGGATGGGGGTTGGACTGCCGGATTGGCAGGAGATCGATGCTTCGGCCAAACAGAGCTTGGAGATTGTTGCGATGGCGTCCAATAAAAAACGCCCGCGTCAGCCGCGTTCGTGCGTGGCTGACGTCGGGCGTGTGCTGAGCGAACGCTCTTCAAAAACCGTTAACGATTCGTGCGACGCAGACCGAGGAACGAACGCCCAAAGAGGCGGCGATCGCGGGTTTCGGTTTGCACGCGGATCGTGCTGCCCGGTTGCAGGTCGGCCAGACGGCTCGGCTGATTGTCGAGCGAATAGGTCGTCTGCGGGGCGACATAAACGGTCACTTCGTTGCCGTCAGCGGTCTTCACGACAACATGATCGTTGCCCTGAATGCGGACAACGGTGCCGACCACTTCATTGGCGTTCGGGTTTTGGTTCGGATTATTGTTTTGGGTGGTCGCGGGGGCCACCATCACGCTCTCGACCCACCATTGGTCGTTACGTTCGATGTATTGCACGTCCACATCCATGCCGACCTTCAGGTCATCGATCTTGCCGGCCTTGCCGTCGATCGTGATCTGAGCTTGCGGCTGGGTGTAGAAGTTCGCTTCCTTGCCCGTTTGGGCTTTGGCGACGAACTGTTCGCGGGAAACGATCTTGGTGATCCGGCCGCGGAAACGGCGATCATCGACGCCCGGGGTCGTCGCCGTGGCTTCGCCGACTTGAACCTGGCTGACGACATGGCGTTCGCCATCGACGGCGTAGATAACGTTGATGTCATTGCCCGATTGCAGATCCGCAATGCGAGCCTGCCGGCCGTTCACCATAAACCGAGTCTGCGGGTTGGCGAAGAAGACGACATCGCGATTATCGTTGGTGCGGACCATGATTCGGTCCGTCCCTTCGACGCGCGTCACCTTCGCACGCATGGTCTTGCCAGCATTGACAGCGCCTTGTTGCGGCTGTTGCGGTTGTTGTTGATTGGGGTTTTGAGCGGACGCCGAAAGAGACAAAACCGACCACGCTCCAACCGCCACCATCGAAGTCATCCAAGTACGCATCTTAAATCTCCTGCAAAATAGGTAATCGCCAGTTCGTGCCGTTGCTGAAACAAAGAACGTGCATCGAGCCAGCGATGATGCGGAGAGGCAAAGGCAAGTGATGTGCCAACGCGATTGTCAATCGTTGAGGTCGAACGCACCATCGACCGTTTCGCTCACGTCTCGAAAGATGGCGGCTCTGCGCTCCCCCCGTCTTAAGTGGTGGAATTGACAGAAGTTCGGGATCGCCGCATACGCGGGAGCTGCGAAGGGCGGTGCTCATTGGTTAAATTGTGCGGGATTTCAAGGCCATTCGCCGCGGTCACGTTGCGTGGGGTGATGAGCAGAGTCCTCCGTATGGATGGGCACGAATTCTCCACATATTCCGCACTTTTTGCCCATTGTTCCGCGCCGGCGATTTACCTCCCTTGTGGCGTGGGTCAAGGGTACAATGGCCTCGCGCCGCCAACGGTTGCGGATACTTTGAAGCCTGGGTTAAAGGGAGTCCCCTCATGAAACGAACGCTCTGCGCACTCATTGTCTTGGGCGCCGTCTTGGGCACATCGATCACGCTGGCCCGCGCGAGCGATTGGCCGCACTGGCTCGGTCCGGTCAGCAACGGTTCATCGCCGGAGACGGGACTGCTCACCAAATGGCCATCCGCCGGACCGAAGACGCTTTGGGAAACCGCCGGGGGAGACGGCTATTCCTCGCTGGCGATCGCCGACGGCAAGGCGATCACTCTCGTGCAGCGCGAGGCGGGCGAAATCGTCCTGGCGCTCGATGCCGTCAAGGGGACGGAACTCTGGAAAACCCCCATTGGCCCCGCCTTTCGCAACCAATACGGCAACGGCCCGCGCAGCACGCCCTGGATCGACGGCGATCACGTCTACGTGCAATCGGTTTCGGGCCCGCTGGTCTGCCTCGACGCCAAATCGGGCGCCATCCTCTGGCAGAAGCATCTACTTAACGACTTTGGCGGCAAGAACATCACCTGGGGACTTTCCGCGTCGCCCGTGATCGCCGACAACCTGGTTCTCGCCATCCCCGGAGGCAAAGACGCGGGCGTGGCCGCCTTCGACAAGTTAACCGGCAAGCTTGCCTGGAAAGTCGGCAACGACAAGGCCGCATACGCTTCCCCTGTCGTCGCGACCGTCGCCGGCGCCAAACAAGCGATCTTCTTCAACGCCGCCGGCCTGCTCGGCGTCTCGTTGAGCAAAGGCGAAGAACTCTGGCGTCACGCGTGGAAGACCGATTTCGACTGCAACATCATGACCCCCATCGTCGTCGATGGCGACAAGCTCTTCGTCAGCTCCGGCGAAAGCAACGGCTGCGTCCTCTTCCAGCTCAACGCCGCCGCCGCCCCCAAAACCGTGTGGGAATCCAAGGGCCGCAAAAGCGTCATGATCAACTACTGGGCCAACCCGGTCATCCACGAAGGCTTCCTCTACGGCTTCGCCGGCGAATTCAGCAACAAAATCCACCTCCGCTGCATCGACTTGAAAACCGGCAAGCCGCGCTGGACCCAAGAAGACTTCGGCAAAGGCTCCATGACGCTCGCCGACGGCCACCTCTTCATCACGACAAAAGAAGGCGACCTTGTCCTCGTCCGCGCCACCCCCGAAGCCTACGACGAAAAAGCCCGCATCCCCACCCTGGGCAACAACCGCACCGCCCCGACCCTTGCGAACAAGAGACTTTACCTGCGTGATTTGAAAACGATCAAGTGCCTGGATGTCGGGGCCGGGTCGTGAAAAGGAAAGGCCCAAGCACGACTTTTTTCCCGGCGAGACCAGAATCGTGGCATCGCCCAGCGCGCGGACGCCTGCATCAGCGATAAGTCGCCGATGCAGGCGTTCGTGCCTCACTTCGCGGCAATGGGCGGTCCTTTTCGATTGGAGTCAAAAGAAGCTGTCCTCGTTAAGCGTGATGAACTCACCGTTTGCGGCTCTTCTTCAAAATTTGACGATTCCTGGCGCCGGCATTGCATCGAGAGGAGGCGTTCGCAAAAAGATCCGTTCGCTGTTGTGCTAGCGGAGATTTTTGTTTCCTGAGCAGAACGCAACCGGGTGGGCGACCGTTGCTTGCGTTTATTGCCTAGATGGAGGTTCGCCCAATGCTTGGTTTCTTGATCGATATGGATGGGGTCATTTATCGCGGTCCTAACTTGATTCCCGGCGCCGGCCGGTTCATTCAGACTCTTCTCGATCGCGATATTCCGTTTCTCTTTCTTACCAACAATAGCCAACGCACGCGTCGCGATGTGGCGACGAAGCTCGATCGCCTCGGCATTCCGGTCGGCGAAGATCATGTCTTCACCTGCGCCATGGCCACCGCTCGCTTTCTCTCCTGGCAGAAGCCGGGGGGCACGGCGTTCGTCATTGGCGAAGGGGGATTGTTGACGGCGCTCCATTCCAATGGCTATGCGATCGTCGATAAAGATCCCGATTACGTCGTCGTCGGCGAAGGGCGGACGTTGAATTTCGAAATGGTCGAAGCGGCCCTCGGCATGATTCGCGGCGGCGCGAAACTCGTGGCCACCAACCTCGACCCGAACTGCCCCACGCAGCACGGACTGCGGCCTGGCTGCGGTTCCGTGGTCGCGATGTTGGAAGTTGCCGCGGGCGTGAAGGCGTTCAGCGTCGGCAAGCCCAGTCCCGTCATGCTTCGGGCCGCGCGCAAGGAACTGGGGCTGTCGACCGATCAAACCGTCGTCATCGGCGACACCATGGACACCGATATTCTCGGCGGCGTCCAGCTCGGCTACAAAACCATCCTCGTCCTCAGCGGCGGCACCAAACGCGAAGACCTCCGCAATTTCGCGTATCGCCCTGACAAGGTCGTCGACTCCATCGCCGATGTCGAACCGCATCTTTTGCAAAACGATTTCGTCGTCCCCAAGGTGAGCGACGCGCAGCCCCTTCGCAAAAACGCGCATGTGAGCTCTGTGCCTACGTAACAACAACGACTTCAAACGGTAACGATCGCTCGAACGCGGCACAGCGGACGCCCCATGCGTACCTCTGTTGCCGCTGTTTTTTTTTGCATTTGGCCTCGCCGAAGAGCGCCCTATCGCCATAGTTATTGTTAACTTTTGGAGGCGGCTTTTATCGCCGAGTTTTTGATGCGCGATCGACCCATGCGAACCGCTTCAGGCGTTCTCTTCCTCGTATTGGGACTTCCCATCTCGGCGCTGCGGAGGCTCCGCCGACGTTTGTCAAGAAGCTGACGGCGATGCAGGCGGGGGAAAAGACGGAGATCCAGTTTACGCTGGACCGGCCCCGCGGATGTGTTGGTGGCGATCGAGGACGCGAAGGGA
>JBAXFO010000237.1:0-6920 GCA_037139885.1 Planctomycetota bacterium | reverse complement strand
CAATATCGCCACTTCGTTTTCGAAAACTCCGCGCCGGGGGCGGCAGTGGAGGGCGTTAATCATCTGCGTTTCAGCCCATGTGTCCGCCATTGCCTCTCGCAACTTCTGAACTTCACCGAGAAGTTGTTGATTTCGCGACTCCGCCTCCTCCTGTCCGACCACTCCTCCATGACCGCCCCAGTCGTTTCGCATCTTGTTTGTCGCGGACAGAATCGCAGCCAGTTCCTTTCGGCTTAGGGCGTCGGGCAGCAAGAGGGTGGGATCAGCAAACATTACTGCGCAAAGCGTCCTGTCATTCTTTGCGTCTTCCGTCTTCTTTCCATTCTCGTTGAGCAAGTCACGCGTCTGTTTGCCAAAATATTCGACCACCAGTTTCCACGTTCCGAAGGTCGCCCGGTTGAAGCTCAGGTTCTGCTTCTGCATCGTCTCTCGGAGCTTCTGTCTGTGAGGTGCGAAAACCGCGTCATTCGAATCGAATGCGCTCAGCAAGATGACACTTACGAACTCGGCGGTTCCTTCAAAGAAATGGAGGAGATGCTCATATTTTGTCTTGAAGTCTTGGCTCGGCGTCGCCTGCCAAGCACGAAGAATTGATGCCAGGGGGAACGGAAGCGTTTCAAACCACTGATCGAGGGTCTCGGACGCATGTTGTTTGATTCCGCCTGCCAGTCGCGCTGCCAGACCGCCGATCTTTTCTTGGACTTGTGCGGCTGCCTTGGGGGTCGCCCAAAGCTCGCGTCGGAGTTCGGCGAGTTCGTTCTGAAGAGCCATGACCGTGTTTTGCTCGGCGGTAATGCTGTTTTCGATTTGAAGCACGCGCCGTTGGGTCTGAAGGTCTGGCACAAACACGCGAACTTTCTTTAACGTCTGCCTGTTCAGCTTCGGGATGACTCCAGATTTGTTCTGTTCTCGAAGTTTCTTGCCAAACTCCGAGTTGAGAAAACGAGCAACGAAGCGGGCGTTTGATCGTGCCGGATCAATAACGACTTGAGCGTAGTTCTGCGGCTTCATTGTCAACGTATCCGGGGACTCCGCTACATCGCTCTTGCCGATCAGCGGGATGTAGATCGCGTTCTCCAGCGGTTGAAATGCAAACTCTACACCGGGCCGCCCCAGCTTGATCCCGGTTTTCAGGTCTCCTAGTTCGCCGAGATTCACGGCCCGAACACCAAGTCGCTTTTCAGCAAGAGTGAGTTCCTCCGACGCACGCAGTTGTTCGAAGCCTTGGAAGGAATCGGGCGAAACGAACCGACCGAGTTCCAGCGATCCACCCTCCACCCCTTGCTGAAAGTTCCCGATGATTTGAAGAGTTGTGTTTGTATCATTGGATAGCTGCGCCACAAACATTCGCGTTGATGACTTTCGGCGGACGACGACCAAGTATGCGGACATGTTCGTGTATGGCGCAAACGTTCCAGAGGGCAGTGCAAAAGCCGCCTCCATTCCAAGGCCAAGATCTGAGAAACGCCGGAAAACTGATTGCTGTTTGAAGAAAAAGGATGGAGTAACGACAAATAATCCAATCCCAGACGAAGTCAAATGCATTGACGAGGCAACCATCACAAGGCTGCCAAGGTCATCGGCCAATTCAATTGTTTCTCCTGCGGGGAGCGTGACCTTAAGGGGCGCATACGATTTTGCACCGACTGGCAGGATGCTCGCGAACAGATCGAGGGAATGGGGCAGCGAAGCAATTAGCTCCAGTGGCTCGCCAAGCTGCCAACGAACCTCCGGAGCAAGGACCTCTCCCAACTCGTATTCGACGGTGCTCCGAGTGAAGCCGAGTGCCTGCTCCGACTGGCACGTCTCGCGTAACGTCTCGACCAAGATGCCAACGCCTGCACAAGGATCACAGATCGTTCTGGGCGACGCCTGTTTAGCCAGTGCACAAAACACTCCGGCCAGCCATTCAGGAACGGCGACCGTACCGGAATGCCGACCGAACCGGGCCGAGAAAAACTGCGCCCACATGGCAAGATCGTTTTTGGTGAAACGGATTCTTTCCTTTTGAAAGAACTCCGCGAGACCGTCAGCCCCGACGAATGGCAATTGGCGGAGTTCGTCGAATTTCTGCAACAGTTCTATATTCATGCCTCACCCTCCGACTCTTCGCCGGGCAGCAGATTCGCATTTACGATCATGGTCACCAACAACTTCGTCCGTGCCTCGATCATTTCCGCATTCCATTGCGGCGCATCCGCCAAGCTGAACTTGCCAGCGGCGGTCTTGAACGAGAGCGAGTTCAAGACGAGCCCGTTTTGGTATCCGATGTTGATCTTGTGCCCAAGAAAGCTGCGGTCTTTCACCAGTTTCTGCTTCTTTTCGAAAGACGCCGTGGCCAGGTCCGAGTTGTAACCGCTTAGGGTGAGGTTGCCCAAGCGGTGAACCCATTTGTCTTGCACGCTCGTCGCTTCTTGCGGATCACCATTAGCGATCATCTTCACCCAATGATCCGGGAGCTTTTCAGCTTGTGGAAGCACGTGCTCCACGGTCCAGACAAAGCGACCCTTCTCGTCACGCACCCAGAAATCGGGCTTGTATTCTTTCGAATGAAGCAACTGGTCCACTTGAATCAGCACATATCGGGCCATCCAGGTGTTGTTGTCGTATAAATCGCCCCCCAATGCTGCCTTGAATTCGTCGAGCGAGGCGGGCTGGGCATGCTTCATCAGCTCAACCGCGAACCACTGAAAATCGAGCGTGTTGCCCGCTTTGATCCTCGCTGCGCAGGATTCCACCACATCAATAAGTGCCTGATCGATTTGCCGCGTTGGCGGTTTGTCAGTTACATTGCGGCGAATAAAGTAACGTGCCATGAGATCCACGACGCGTTCAAGAAACTTCATGTCCTCAAGGTGTTTCACGTCGAGCGAAAACAAGTAGAGCAGAATTAGATATCCGGGCGCGCTGCTGATACGCTCCAACTCCGTCAAGCCATCCGCGACCTTCTTGGGATGAAACTCCGAACGCAACAATTTCCCGTAAATCGAGGCGCTTTTCGTCAATTCGCCAAATAACAACGCGGCATCCCGGTTGATGAGCGTCTCGTATATGCGGATGATCTGCGAGCGTGTGGCCCGAGTAGCCTTCTCGACCTTGATTTCCTTGCGATGTTTGAAAGCGTTGTAGAATTGCCTCAAAAATCGCTCGTGGTCGCTGGTGTCCGGGATTGCCTGGACAAGACCCTGCCAGCGTTCAAAAGATTCGTCGATGTCCACTGAATGCTTGCGCTCCATTTGCGCGAGAATCTTGTTCTTGATTATGTCGATCGCCGAGAGCGAAACGCCTCGGTTGTTCAGCGACTCAAAAAGCGTGAACGCATCAGACTGGCTGCCCACGGTTATTTGCACGAAATTCAACTGGTTGATTTTCTCCACCAGCTTCAGAAGGCCGGACGCATCTTGAGCGATCTTCTCTTGAAAGTAGACGTAAGCATGACTGAGGAGGCGATTACCACAATTGGGCATTTTTGGCTGGTTCTCTATCAATCCGCCTTGGCTCAACAAATACAAGTAGTCGGCCAGATTGTGGTTTTGGGCGCTAGGCTGAACGCGAAGGAAATAGACGGCCTTACCAACCTTGCACGCCCCGAGTTCCTTTGGTTTGGGGTCCTTCTTTTTCTTGATGAGTTTTGCGCGAATGTTCGTCATGCAAGACGTAACTTCGCCTATGTCGTCAGCATCCGCCGGTGAATATGCAGGCAGAGCCGCCACCAGTTTGGCGTGAATCGCGAGAAGAAGCAGCGATAACGTCGTGAGCCGCTGCTGGCCGTCCACGACCTCGAAGATATGTTCGTCACCGGCGGCGATTGCCTGCGCGTCATTTACACAGATAATCGACCCCATGAAATAGCCGGCGTCGTTGTCCTCAATATCGTTGAGGAGATGGTCCCACTGCGATTTTCGCCAGGTGTATTCCCGCTGGTATTTCGGGACATGATAATGCTCGTGAGAACTCTCGATACTGATCAGCTTCGAAAAAGGCACGTTGTGGGCTTGCATGATGGTTCTCGGCGGTTTGAGGGCCTACAATTCTCCGCTGAACGCTCGGTGCAGCAGCGAATTCTTCAACTCATCGAGCGCGGCGAGCTTGCGCTGGTAGTGGGAGGCAAGGCGCTGGGTTTCATGCAGCATACGATCCAACTGGTCCACTAGCCCTGGCTGGGAACTCAAAGGCGGAAGTGAAACAGACAGCGTAGAGAGTTTTGCCTGATTGATGTTGCTGATGTTGGTCCCACCGCCTTCACGTGTTAGCCGTTCGCGGGTCGCGCTACATTTCATGAAGTGCAAAAGCAGTCTAGGAACAACGACACTGAGGACAGGACGGATGCGGATCACGAAGCCAGAGTAGGAAATCACTTCGTTTATCGCCGGCACGAGCATGCAACGGCCCACAAGGTCTTTGCTTCCATTCGATCGTACCGTGAGAATATCGTGTTCGCGAATTTCGTAGCTCTCATCAAGTTCGTCGTCGATTGTGACACTCTGCAATTCTTGGAGAGGAACAAGGTAGTTTCTCCCAAAATCGCCGACGCCGACCACGCGTACCGATTGGCCCTTGCTACTTTGGTTGAAATTTAGGCCATTCTTGAAGTCGGCGATGTCCCCAAGCCGCTTCTCCACCCACCCCTCGCCGCGTTGTGTGAAGACGGCTTGCAGGTGGCTTTCGAACAGGGCACGGGCGTTTTGGAGGTTCTTTTCGGCGGTGGCTTTGGCGGTGGCGATGCCGGCAAACGCTTCGTCGAGGATGCCGACGATCCGCCGCTGTTCGGGGAGCGGCGGGACTGGTACGACGAACTTCCGAAGACTCCCGGCCGAAAGATTCGGCTGGGCAGCACCATTCTTGTATTGCGAAATCATTTCAGCGCAGAGATGACTCTCGAAATAAGCGAGAATGAAGTCATTTAGAACGGTATCGCCCGGTCGAACGATGACCAATGAAGAAGCTATTGCCCCCTCTGACAAGCCGCCAACACTCGCAAACTTGCCGAGCGAACCGCGCAGACAGAACAATATGTCCCCGCTTCGTATCTTGCCGTTACCCAGCAAATCGAACCGTTCACGAGGAATGTAGTTCAGACTCGAAATCCCAATTCCGTCGTCAGTCAGATGCCCGGCATTGATAAACGGTACGCCTTCAGTTGTTTGGATAGACCTTGAAGGGTAGTTCTCACCTCGATCACCGTTTTCAAATGCGCAAATGTCGCCCAGAGACTTCGTTTGCCATCCGTTTCTCATAGCAGCCCCCGGATGGTTTTCAGCACTTCCGCGCTCTCTGCGTCCAGGGCTGCGATTTCGTCCATAATCTCTTCGGGGCTGCGGTGCGTCACTTCCTCCCCGCCGCTCGGGTTCTTCACGGAGAGGTCGAAAGTCGTCGGGTCGATGGTCTTGGCGTCGACGCTCCAGGACTTGGGGGAGTCGGCGACCGTCTTTTGCAGGGCGACGAACTCCTTCAAATCGTCATCGTTGAGTGGGTTGGTCTTGCCGAGGTTGCGGCCGGGGTCGAGTTGGTAGTACCAGATCTTGCGCGTCGGCGCACCTTTCTCGAAGAAGAGGACCACGGTCTTGACGCCCGCCCCCTGGAAGGTGCCGCCGGGGCAGTCGAGCACGGTGTGGAGGTTGCAGCTTTCCAGCAGCAGCTTGCGCAGGCTGACCGAGGCATTGTCGGTGTTCGAGAGGAAGGTGTTCTTGATGACCACGCCGCCGCGGCCGCCGGCCTTCAGAATCTTGATGAAGTGCTGGAGGAACAGGAAGGCGGTTTCGCCGGTGCGGATCGGGAAGTTCTGCTGCACTTCCTTGCGTTCCTTGCCGCCGAAGGGGGGATTGGCGAGGACCACGTCGAAGCGGTCTTTCTCTTGGATGTCGGCGAGGTTGATGTCGGCGAGGGTGTTGACCTTCTGAATGTCCGGCGCGTCGATGCCATGCAGAATCATGTTCATGATCGCGATGATGTAGGCGAGCGACTTCTTTTCCCGGCCGAAGAAGGTCTTTTCCTGGAGCGTCTTCATGTCCTTGGTGGTCAGATGCTTGTTGGCCTTGAGGAAGTCGAACGCCTCGCACAGGAACCCGGCCGAACCGACGGCGCCGTCGTAAATCTTGTCGCCGATCTTGGGTTGAACGACCTGGACGATGGCGCGAATGAGCGGGCGCGGCGTGTAATACTCGCCGCCGTTCCGCCCGGCGTTGCCCATGTTCTTGATCTTGGCTTCGTAGAGGTGGCTTAGTTCGTGCTTCTCGGACTGCGAGCGAAAGCGCAGTTCGTCGATGTGGTCGATGATTCCTCGAAGGTTGTAGCCGGAGTGGATCTTGTTCTTGATCTCGCTGAAGATCTCGCCGATCTTCGATTCGATCGTGTGGCGTTCGGTTGCCTTTTGCTTGAAGCCGTGAAGGTAGGGGAAGAGCTTCAGATTGACGAAATCGCGGAGGTCGTCGCCGGCGAGGGCGTTGTTGTGGTCGATCTTGCCATCCTTGTCCTTGGGGGCGGCCCAGGATTCCCAGCGGTACGGCTTGTCGAGGATGAAGGCGTATTTCTTGCCGTCGAGGGCGGCTTCATCGGCTTTGTCCTGCTCCAGGCCGTCGAGGTACTTGAGGAAGAGAAGCCAGGAGGTCTGCTCGGTGTAATCGAGTTCGGTGGTGCAGCCGGCCTCTTTCCAGAGAACGTCGTCGATGTTTTTGAAGGCTTGTTCGAACATGCAGGATCTTTCGCCGGCGGTGCGTGGAGGACAGTTGGGAGTTCTTCGTGTCGGGCGCAATTGCCATGCGGAGATATGCTAATGCCGCCGGCGAAGGGATGCAAGGCGCGACCAGACTTTCGGTCGATTTCGCCGCCGCCGGTTCCGCCCGTCCCTCTCCTCGAAGCAGATGTTCTCGTCGGTGTCAGCGAAGTTTTTGGGCTGACTGCCGCGATGCAAGGTGCCGACG
>JBAXFO010000236.1:0-6977 GCA_037139885.1 Planctomycetota bacterium | reverse complement strand
CGAACCCAAAGAAGGCCCTCAAGGTCCGCAGGGCCCACAAGGTCAGGCGAAGGACGGCGGCCAGAAGAAAGGTGGACCTCAGGGTCCCCAAGACAACGTCGCCAAAGTGGGCAAGAAGGAAGTAGAACAAGGCTACGATAAACAACAGCAAGCCGAAAAAGATCTCGAACAGGCCAAGAACGACGACGCCAGCGGCAAGCAAGGCGAGGCCATCGAGAAACTCGAACAGGCCAAGAAAGAGCTCGAAAAGCTCCTACGGCAACTCCGCGAGGAAGAACTCGAACGCATCCTGGCCGCCCTGCAAGCTCGCTGCGAGAAGATGCTGGCGATGCAGAAACAAGTGCTCGCCGGCACCGAGGCCGTCGCCAAGGCGGTCGAGGCGAACGCCGACAAGCAACCCGATCGCAACAACAAACAAGACTCCCTCAAACTCTCGGACAACGAGGGTGACATCGTGGTGGAGGCGACGAAGGCGATCGACATCCTCGAAGCCGAGGGGTCCGCCATCGCTTTCCCGGAAGTCTTCCAGCAAGTCCGCGAAGACATGAAACACGTGCAACGGCGCCTCGGCGTTTCGGACGTGGCGGCGGTGACGCAGGAAATCGAACGCGACATCATCGCCTCGCTCGAAGACATGATCAAGGCTCTCAAAAAGCAACGGCAAGACAACAAGTCGGATCCGTCCGACAGCAAGCCCGGTCAACCGCCGCCGGCTCAGGATCAAAAGTTGATCGAGCAGATCGCCGAATTGAAAATGATTCGCTCGCTGCAAGTTCGCGTGAACAATCGCACGCAGACTTATGGTAAGATGTACCAGGGCGAACAGGCGGCTGAGGCCGGCATTCGTCGCGAATTGCAAGACCTCTCCGGACGGCAAGAACGGATTTTCGAAATCACCAACCGCATCGCGAAGGGAGATAACCGATGAATCGTTATTGGATTCCGCTGGCTGTGACCGCGGCCCTGGGTTTGGTTCCGGGCCTTCAAGCCGCCGACGCTCCTCGGCCCGTTCGCTTCGGCACGCTCGAAGGCCTCGGCGCCGATGCCGCCAAGGCGCAAGCAGCCGCCTGGCTCAAAGCCAGCAACGCTGACGCCGCGACGCTGGAGAAGTTCGAATTGCTCTGGAAGTCGGACGCGAGCGTGCTCGACAAGACGGTGCGCACGTTCGAGCTCGGCAATCCCGAGGTGGCCAAGCTGATGGCGTCGGCGCGAAACCCGCTTTCGCCCGCCCCGACCGAAGTGCCCGCGCTGCTCAAGAACCAAGAATTGCCGGTCTTCTTTCGGGCCAACCTCGCTCTCGGCTATGGCCGGGCGCTGAGCATGCGGTCGGTTCATGAAGAAGCCCTCGAAATGATGAAGATGTTCCCGGTCGAGCAAGTGGTCGACCCGGCGGCTTATTTGTTCCATCGTGCGGTGAGCGAACACGCGATGCTCGACAAGAACGCCGCCAACACGTCGATCAATCGCCTGCTCGACGACGCCGCCTCGGCTCCAGAGCGCTATCGCACCTTGGCCGCCCTGATGGCTCTCGACATCCACACCTGGAAAGAAAAAGACCTGAGCGCCATCGCTCGCAAGATGAAAGATGTCGAACGCCGGCTCGATTTGTCGCGCGGCGGTCCGAAGACGCAGAAGGTGCAAAAAGACATCGTCGCTCGCCTTGATGAACTCATCAAGGAACTCGAAAACAAGGACAAGAGCAAGGGTAAGGGACAAGGCCAGGGTCAAGGCCAAGGCGAAGGCAATTGCCCCGCCGGCGGCCCGGGCGGCGAAGGCGGTCCCAAGGGGGACAATCCTTCGAGTCCCGCCACCGAAAGCGGCATCGCCGGCGGCGCCGGCACCGGCACGGTCGACAAGGCGAAGCTCAGCAAGCTCGTCCAGCAGTGGGGCAATCTGCCCCCCCGCGAGCGAGCCGAAGCCTTGCAGCAAATGACGCAAGGCATGTCCCCCCGGCATCGCGAGGCCATCGAAAACTACTTCAAGAACTTGGCCATCGCGCAAAGCCGAAAGTAACGCACATTGCCCCTCGCGCTTTCGGCGCGAGGGGCTGGTGAGGGGTTGACTCGCGTCGGACGATGCGGCGCAACCCCTCTCATTCCAAACTTCCCCTCGACGATTGCTTATCCATGCTCTTACGCGTCTTATCGATCGCTGTTCTCCTCGCCTCGTTCGCCTACCTCTCCGCAGACGAATTGCGCACGCTTTCCGGCAAAGCCGCCAGCGGCGCTTTGAAGTCGATCGACGACGCGAACATCGTCCTCGAAACCAAGGACGGCCCGCTCTCGACCCCCCTGGCGCAAGTCCTGGCGCTCGACCTACTCCCCATCAAGGGAATCGCAGCGGACTCGAAATACACCGACGTGCGTCTGATCGACGACACCGTTCTCCACTGCAAAAATGTCCGCTTCGGCGGCAAGCAAGCCACGCTCACGCTCCTTTCGGACACATCGCTGAAGCTGCCGCTCGCATCGATCACGTCGCTCGTTCGCGGCGCCGAAAACGCGGGGCTTCGCAAGAAATTCGAAGCGCTCGCCCATCAAAAAATTCGCAGCGACCGCATCGTCATTCTCCGCGAGGGCGAACTCAATCCGGTCGAAGGCACGCTGGGCGATATCGACGCGGAAGGCAAATCGATCTCGTTCAAACGCGACGGCGCCGAGGCGATTTCGCTGCCCATCGAACGCTTGCACGGCATGGTCTTTTTCCGCCCCGAAGGCCCGACCGAGAGCCCCATCTGCAAAGTCCACGACCGCGAAGGTAACCTCGTGACGGTCGCGAAGATCGCCTTCAAAGATAATTCCTGGCGACTGACGACCACCTTCGGAACCGAGCTTTCGCTCCCCGGCGACGCCGTCGCCAAGCTCGATTTCAACATGGGCAAATTAACGTATCTCTCCGATCTCGAACCCGCGCGCGTTCTCGAACGCTCCGCGATCGGCCTGGTCGTCAAACACCGGAAAGACACGAACCTCGATGGCGAGCCGATCTTGCTCGATCGTCGTTACGGCAAAGGGCTGTCGATGCACGCCCATACCGAACTCGAATACGATCTCGCCGGCAAGTTCAAGGATCTCAAAGGCACCCTCGGCGTCGATGTTCGGACCGGATCCGAAAGTCAGCCGCTCGTGACCATCTTTTGCGACGGCGAGAAACGCTTCTCGGAAACGATCACCGCGAAGGCCGTGCGGCCGATCAGCCTGAACGTGAAAGACGTGGCGACGCTGAAAATTGTCATCAGCTCGCGGAATGAACTCGATTTGCACGATCATGTGACGTTCGCCGAGGCGCGCGTGAGTCAGTGATGGTCAGTGCGGCGGCCCGTGGGACGAGGAATCATGCACAAGGAACGAACGATGTTGCGACGCGGAACGCTCGGCTGTCTCATCGCCCTCACGGCGGCGGCGAATGCCTGGGGCCAAGATCTGGCTCAGGTCTTGAAGGCCGAAGCGGAACGGGTCGCCGTGGTTCAGAAGGTGAAGCCGACCGTGGTCGCCGTGTTCGCGCGCGGGGGGCAGGGAGGCGGCACGGGCGTGCTCATCTCGCCCGACGGCTATGCCCTGACCAATTTCCACGTCGTGCAGCCGACCGGACCGACGATGCAGTGTGGCCTGCCCGATGGCGTCCTCTACGACGCCGTTCTCGTCGGCCTCGATCGTGTCGGCGATGTGGCGCTCATCAAATTGCTCCCTAAGAAAGAAGGCCAGAAGTTTCCGTACGCCGTCATGGGCGATAGCGACAAGGTCCGTGAAGGCGACTGGTCGCTCGCCATGGGCAATCCCTTCCTGCTCGCGACCGATTTCAATCCGACGGTCACCTATGGCCTGGTCAGCGGCGTCAATCGCTATCAATACCCCTCGGGCATCCTGCTCGAATACACCGATTGCTTGCAGATCGATACATCGATCAACCCCGGCAATTCCGGCGGCCCTCTCTTCAACATGCAGGGCGAACTCATCGGCATCAATGGCCGAGGCTCGTTCGATAAACGCAGCCGGATCAATTCGGGCGTCGGCTATGCGATCTCGATCAACCAGATCAAAAACTTCCTCGGCCATTTGAAGGCGGGCATCGACACCGATCACGCCAGCCTCGGCGCGACCGTGGCCACCGAGACGGAGAAATCGGGCCTGGGCCGCATGCGGGTGCAGCAGATCCTCGAAGAGGCCGACGTCTATCGCCGCGGCGTCGATATCGACGACGAAATCCTGTCGTTCGCGGGACGGTCGATGGGGAGCGTTAATCAGTTCAAAAATGTTCTCGGCATCTATCCGCGCGGCTGGCGTCTGCCGCTCGAAGTGCGCCGCGAGAAAGCCAAACGCGAAGTCTTGGTGCGGCTCATGGGCGTCCAGCGCAAGGAAATCAAGGACGACGGCTTGCCCGGCGACGATCCCGAAGCGCCGAAGCCGAAACCGAAGGACGATCAGCCGATGCCGAAGAAGATCGTTTTCGGCAAGGATCTGGCGCCGCAAGGTCCGGGCGCCAAGCTCTACGAGACGAAGGCTGGCTACGCGAACTATTACTTCAACAAACTCGAAAAAGAACGCCTCCTCGGGCAGTTCGCCAAGGCCGGCGACCTGAAGGGCCGCGACGGAACCTGGACTCTCGACGGCGTCGTTCGCCTCAAGAAACTTCGCACCGAGAGCAAGGCGACGTTCGTTCTCGGCGACGAGCCCGACCCGGAAGGCAAGGGAAGCCATCCGGCCGCCAAGCTGCAGATCGACAATTTCCCCTACAGGGTCGAACCGCTCAAGATCCAGGACGCCTCCGTCATGAAGCTGCCCGAATCGAGCGGCGGCCTGTTGGCGTCGATGTATCTCTGGCAGCGTTTCCTGACGCTCGGCGACAAAGGCTTCAGCGATTGCGTCCATGGCGGCATGGAACCGATCTATCCGCCGTCGGCCGATGGCGCGCCGGTGAAATCGGTCGCGTCGCTGCGGACGGATGCGGAAGTCCTCATCACTCGTCATGGGCCGTATACGACCAAATGGTTCTTCAGCCCGACCGATCATACGCTCGTGGCCATGGAGACGCGGATGAAAGAGCACGAAGATCCGTGCGAAATCTACTTCTCCGAATATCGCCCCGAGGCCGGGCGCATGCTGCCGCACCGGATCGCGGTGAAGTATGCAGATTTGCACTACGGAACATTCGACATTCGTTCGTACAATCTGCCGGCGGCGAAGTAACGGGTTGCGGGTGGGCGTGGTTGGCTCGATGGAGGCGGTTCCTTGAATTCCTTTCGATTCCATGTGGTGCGTTTGCTGGGCCTGGCGCTTCTTCTCGGGTCGACCGGGTGGATCGCGGCCCAGAATTCGGTGACCGAGACGGCGCGAGCGGTGAATCCCAAGCTCGTCAAACTGTTCGGCACCGGCGGCTTCAAAGGACTGCCGTCGTATGGCACCGGGGCGCTCGTGTCGCCCAAGGGATATATCCTCACGGTCAACAATCACATTTTGACCTCGAACGACCTGCGCGTGCATCTTTACGATGGCCGGTCTTACCATGCCAAAACCGTAGCCCGCGAGCCGGATCTCGACATCGCCCTTTTGAAGATCGAGCAAGATGTCGACTTCTTGCCGCATTACGAAGTCGCCAAGGAGGCGGCCCGTCCGCTGGCGGAAGCGGGCGACTTCATCTTGGCGTTCAGCAATTGCTTCCAGGTGGCGACGCGCGACGAGCCGATGTCGGTGCAGCGCGGCGTGATCGCGGCTCATACCGAACTTCGCGGTCGACGCGGCGTGTTCGATGCGCCGTTTTCCGGCGAAGTCTATTTCGTCGACGCGATCGCGAACAACCCCGGAGCCGCGGGAGGCATCATCACGAATCGCAAGGGCGAGTTTCTGGGCATCATTGGCCGCGAATTGAAGAACACTTTGACCGACACCTGGATCAACTATGCGGTGCCCGTGCAGGCGAGCGTGAACTATCTCGACGACGAGAAGAAATCGACGTCGATGAACGTCGCGAAATTCGTCGACGAGGTGATCGCGGGGAAGTATAAGGCTCGCGATAAGGTCAAACGCGAAGAGCGGGCGCTGTATACGGGTCTGATCTTGGTGCCGAACGCGGTGAGCGCGACGCCGCCGTATGTCGAGGAAGTGATTCCGGGATCCCCCGCCGCCATCGCGGGGCTGAAGCCGGACGATTTGATCGTCTATGTCGAGGGCGAGTTGGCGCCGACGATCAGCGCTTACCGAAACATCCTGAAGTTCATCCCGCCGAACACGCCGGAGATCAAGGTCGACGTTCAGCGCGGCACCCGGCTGCATAATTTCCGCTTGAAAGTCACCGAGGCGCCGAAGGTCAAGGCGGCGAACTAACGAATCGGCCTCCCCTTTGCGATTCTATTCGGGTGCATTTCACCCTACGACGAGATCACCATGCGTTCATCGATTGCTGCGGCTGCTGTTTTGTTTCTGGCCTCGTTCGCCGGCGCTCAAGATTTAAACGAAGCCATGGAGAAGGCGGTCAAGAGCGCGGTGCGCACCGTGTCGCCGAGCGTCGTGCAGATCGTGACGCAAGGGGGCACGGATATGGTCGTGACGACCCCCAAGGGCCCGGCGTTTCGCAAGGCGCTGGGGCCGACCACGGGCGTGATCGTTTCGGACGACGGCTATATCATTTCGAGCGAGTTCAACTTTCTCAATAGTCCCACGACGATTCTCGTTTCGATTCCGGGACGGGAAGAATCGCTCGTCGCCAAGCGGATCGCGACCGACAAATCGCGGTTGCTGACGCTGCTCAAGGTCGACGCGAAGGGTCTGCCCGTGCCCAAGGCCGTGCCCAAGAAAGACATTGCCGAAGGGCAGCTCGCGATCGCTCTGGGGCGGACTCTCGATTCGAAGAAGGGCTCGCCGCCCTCGGTGAGCGTCGGCATCATCAGCGCGGTGGGGCGCATCTGGGGCAAGGCGCTGCAAACGGACGCAAAAGTGTCGCCGGTGAATTACGGCGGTCCGCTGATCGATGTCCAGGGGCGC
>JBAXFO010000235.1:0-7002 GCA_037139885.1 Planctomycetota bacterium | reverse complement strand
GAGACGCCATCTTGACCCGAACGCTATTCCCAGCTAAGACATCCAAAGCGTGAACCTTCTGACTTCCGAGCGCGTCGTGAGATGGGTGAGATGTCCAAGCCCGAACATGACCGACCCGCTCATGCCGGCGATCCCAAGCTCTCGCGTGCCAGTGTCGGGCGCTTTAGCCTGTACTTACGTCACCTGGATCGCTTGCACCTGGAAGGAACCGCGACGGTCTCCTCCGGCCAACTCGGCGAGGCCCTCGGCATCACCGACGCCCAGGTTCGCAAAGATCTCGCGTACCTCGGCAACCTCGGCCAACCGGGCATCGGCTATAAAACGCCCGATCTCATCAAGGCGCTGCGAACGCGTCTGGGCGTCGATCGGTCGTGGAATGTCGTGGTGGTCGGCGTGGGTAACCTGGCCCGTGCCCTGCTGCGGTATCGAGGCTTCGAGCAACAAGGTTTTCGCTTCGTGGCCCTGTTCGATGCGGAGCCCGCCAAGGTGGGCGACGAAATCGATGGCCTGAAGGTATTCGCCACGTCGGAGATGGCCCGCGTGATCCGCGAACAGAAGGCGGAGCTGGGCGTCGTCGCCGTGCCCGCCCCGGCCGCTCAAGAAGTGACCGACGCTTTGGTGGCCGCCGGCATCGAGGGGATCTTGAACTTTGCCCCCACGGTGCTAAGACTGCCTCAGGGAGTGAGCCTCGTTTCCGTCGACCTCGCGGTCCAACTGGAACAGCTCGCCTTCCTGGTTCATCTGACGCAAACAGGCGGATGACGTTTCGTTCGAAGGGATTTGTCTGCGATACCCCGTAGTGTAACGGTAACACTAGAGATTTTGACTCTCTCATTCCTGGTTCAAATCCAGGCGGGGTAGTTTGACTCGTTCGCGGCTCTCCGCAGGAGAGCGCTGACGTGACGTCCGTTCCGAACATGCATCGTCTCTTTCCACCCAACCCACTTCCGCTCGTGCGTCATGTCAGCGCACTCCTGCGGAGAGCCGCGAACAAATCTTATCGTTAGCGCCAATCCCATCGGAGGAACATCATGCGCCATGCTCTCTGGATCTTTGCGATCTTCTTCATCGCCGTTCCCGGAATGAGCCAAGACAAGGACGAACCCGGCTTCGTCAGCATTTTCGACGGCAAATCGCTCGATGGCTGGAAGGGGGCCGTCAAAGGCTATGCGCCTGAGAATGGGTCGCTCGTGTGCCTGAAGAAAGGCGGCGGCGATCTGTTCACCGCGAAAGAGTATGGCGACTTCATCTTCCGCTTCGATTTCAAATTCGACCCCGACGGCAACAACGGCGTCTCCGTTCGCGGCCATGAGATTCAAATCCTCGACGACTACGCCGCCATTCACAAGAACATCAAGCCGTGTCAATATCACGGCTCCATCTATTGCAAAGTCCCCGCCAAGCGCGGCAGCACGAAACCGGCCGGCGAGTGGAACACCGAAGAAATCGAAGTGAAAGGCACGAACTGGAAGGTCACCGTCAACGGCATGGTCATCGTCGACGCCGACATCAGCAAGGTGGAAGGACTCGAAGCCGTCGCCAAGCGGACAAAGGCCCCGCTCGGCTTCCTGGGACACGGCACCCGCGTCGAGTTCAAGAATCTGCGGGTCAAGGAACTGTAAGAAACGCGAGCGATCCGCGGCGCACGCCGGATCGACTGTTGGTCTTCAACAAAAGTCGCTCACCAGATGAAAGACGGTAATCTCGGGACGAACGTTGAAGCGAATGCGGCGCAGCGAGCCGACGGCCCGGTTGATGTACATCCAGCGTTCGGGAGCGATATCGAAGACGCCGGCGGTGTAACGGCGATTGCGGACGGGCAGCAACGGCGGCGGCAGAAACGGCGGTTTGCACTGGCCGCCGTGCGTATGGCCCGAAAGAATCCAACCTCGGTAATCGCCCCAGCCCGGGAGATCTGCGACATCGGGGTTATGACAAAGCACCAGATTCGCCTGGGCGGAATCGATCGCCGTAAGGACATCGTAAGGGGCGAACCGCGGGCCCCACATATCATCCAGGCCGGTGATGGTTAAGCCGCCATAGTTCTTCGCCTGATTGGCGAGGACATCGATGCCCAGGTCACGCATGCGGCGCCGCAAATTCTCCGCGACGTCGATCCTTTCATAACGTCGGCCGTAATCGTGATTGCCGAAGATCGCCGCCCGCCCCAATCGAGCCGGCGGCAGATGCCCGAACACGCGAGCCGTCTCGTCGACCTGTTCATTGCCCGAGCAACTCATGAAATCGCCGGTGAACACGATCCAGTCGGGCTCGAAGGCGGCCACGCGGCGAAAGGCGTCAATGAGGTAGTCCGAATCGACGGCAGCGCCGACATGGGTGTCGCTGATCTGCACGAGCGTCGTGCCGTGCAGCTCAGCGGGCAGATTCGGCACGGGCATCTCATGATGCGTGAACTCCAGCCAGTGCGGTTCGATCCGCCAGGCGTAAAGCCCAACCGCCATGCCGGCTCCCAAAAGAGAACCGCCGCCATACTTCAAGAATTGGCGTCGAGTGGGCATTCGATTCTCGAAAGGGAAAGATTCCCGGGCTTGGAGCGGCGCTCGCTACCGAATGCGCTTCAGTTCTTTGTTCGTGGCTTTGAGGTCAAATTCCTCGGGATCGAAATCCCCATAGGTATCCATGAACCCTTCGTGGTCGGGATCGTTCGGATCGGCAAACTCTTCGAGCAATTCCGCATACCCGTAAGGGCCGCCGCAATCTTTTGGGGGACAGGCTCGTTGACCGGCAACGCAGCAAGGATAGTGTTGCTTCGGATCGTTCGCGGGAAAGCCCTCGAACAGAATCTGATGCCGCCAACCGTCGCCGAAATCGTATTCGTAGATCCAATTCGATTTCGGTCCGTACTGCGGCACAAGTTCGCTGAGCGTGACATCCCGCTCATCGTCATCGCTTTCTTCGATGCCGTCGTTATTGAAAGCTCGCCCGTCGAGATTGAATTCGTGGAGGTGTTCGTCGAGCCAGCCGAACGCGGTCTGAATGACCACATGAAGATCTTCGAGCGTTCCGTCGCGCAATTGAATGCGCCGCCAGATGGCGGGATGGACTTGCAAAAGGCGGATCTTGAACTGGTAAACGGTGTCTTTCGAAATCAATGCCGGCGCCGCGGCATACTCCGTTCGCAAATGGTTTGCGACTTTCGCCACGATCGCTTCGAGCTTGAGCTTGTCGTTGCCGCGGGCTCGGTCGACGGCGATGTCGAGCTCGTCGTCGAGTTGATCGAGTTCCGCCTTCGTCAACACAACAGGCGAACTCTCTTTCGAGACGCTCGCAAACTTGTCGTTAAGGCTGCCCGTCAACGTGGCGAATTTCAGCAAGCATTCCTGTTGCTTCGCCGTAAGGACAAGGACAAAGCCTTCGCTCGTCGCGGCGCCGACAGTCGGAGATTTCTTTCGTGGCATGATCGCTTCTCCATTCCTTGGCGGAAGAGAACGGCATGGACTTTACGACGGCAAATCGTCCGTATCGAGCCGACCTTCGCTTTGCAGGTTTTTGAACAGCGTCAACGTCTGCCGAATGCCGTCGACGAGCGGCGTCATCGCGGGGGGTGACAGGTCTTTCCGCAAGGCGGCATCATCCAAATCAAAGGCGATCGGGATCTGCTTGTCGCCATGCGTGATCAATTGGGCCGCGGCGGGGTCGACTTCGACGAGGGCTTTGTGAAACGTCGGCAGGTCGACGACATGGCCGCGAATGTTGTACGACTTCGCCCCTTGATACTCTGCGTCGAGGCAGCGGACGATGATCTTGGCGACATCGTCCACAAGTTGCAGATCCTGCCAGCCGCCATAAGTGATGCGATAACGTCGGCCCAGGGCGAGGGACTTGATCGCCTTGGTCGGCTCGCTGGTCATGCCGAAGTCGCGGCCCACGCCATAGACGGTCCAGGGACGCAGGCCAATGCTCGAGATGCCGTTGTCTTGAAAGTAGATGTGGGCGTTGCCTTCATTGCAACATTTGAAGTGGCCGTAATGCGTGGTCGGTTTGAGTTGCACATCGTCGCGGAGCTTGCCCGCGGGATACGCCTCGGGGGGACCGAAGACCGCGGCCGAGCTGGTGTAAACGAGGCGTTTGACTTGATCGCCCAAAGCCTTGATGGCCTCGAAAACGGCGAGCGTCCCCAGGACATTGACCTTGGCGCCGAGGATGGGGTCGGCGCGGCACGTCGGCACTTGCAGGCCCGCGAGATGGACGACGTGGGAAATCTTCTGGGCCGCGAAAACGTCTTTGAGCCGCGGCAGATCGGTGACGTCTCCCGGCACGAACGCGACCTTGCCGATCTCCGCCTCCGGCATGATGAGCCGCATCCGCTTGGGGTCTTCTTTGAGATCGTAGATCCAGACGCGATCGCCCCGCGCGAGCAGATTCTTCGCGATCCAGCTTCCGATGCATCCGTAGCCGCCTGTGAGAAGCACATTCATGAGATTGATCCTTTCGTTCCGTCAGGATAGAAATCCTACGTGCGATCGGCGAAGCGGAATGGTACGATAGTCCGAGATCGAAACTGTTTTTTGCGTCTCCAACATATCCAAGGATCCACCCGTGAACCGCCGAAATTTTCTCGCCGCCAGCGCGGCCATCGCTGTCCATGAGGCTGTGGCCGGGGAAAGGGAACGTATGCCGATTGTCGACACCCATCTGCATCTCTGGGACTTGCCCCGTCTTCGCCTTCCCTGGATTCGTTCCGGCGAGGCCCTGGATCGAACGTACAACATGGACGACTTTCGCCGGGCGAGCGAAGGGCTCAATGTCGTAAAGGCGGTCTACATGGAGGTCGATGTCGCCGCCGATCAGAAGCGGGCCGAGGCCGACTTCGTGCTCGATATCTGCCGGCAAGCGAACACGCCGCTGGTGGGAGCCGTCATCGGCGGCGATCCCGCTGCCGAGGGGTTTCGAGCGTACCTCGAACCGCTCCGCAACAACCGCTATCTGAAAGGCGTCCGTCGCATCTTGCACGCCGAGGGCACGCCCCCAGGCACGGGCGTCCAAGAGGCGTTTCTGCGCGGCGTGCGCCTGGTCGGCGAATGGGGGTTGCGCTTCGATCTCTGCATGCGGCCCACCGATCTGGGCGACGCGATTCGCATCGTCGAAGCCTGTCCCGATACGCGCTTCGTGCTCGACCATTGCGGCAACGGCCCCATCGCCGGCGACCGCGCCCAATGGCAGCGCGACATCGAACGCCTGGCGCGGCACGAACGCGTCATGTGCAAGATCAGCGGCATCGTCGTCCAGGCCCAACCGAACTGGCGCCCCGAAAATCTCGCGCCCGTGATCAATCATTGCCTGACGGCGTTCGGTCCGGACCGAGTCATGTATGCCGGCGACTGGCCCGTCTGCACGCGCACGGCAACGTATCGGCAATGGGTGGAAGCCTTGCAAACGATCGTTCGCGAACGCCCGCTCGAGGAGCGTCGCAAGCTTTTCCACGACAACGCCGTCCGGTTTTACGGCATCTGAGTTGGTTCGATCCTGACGTTCTTTTGCACAAGGCGCATTCATGGCGGAATCGGAATTGACGCGCGTGAGCATGTCGCTTGAGGAGAACCTCCTCAAGTCGTTCGACCTTTTAATCGCTCGCCGGGGATACGAGACGCGCAGCGAAGCGATTCGCGATCTGATCCGCGAGTCGCTGATCCGCAATCAAGCGAAGGCGCAAACGGGCGAGCAGGTCGCCGTCGTCACCATGGTCTTCGATCACCATGCCCGCGAGCTGGCGTCGAAGTTGGTTGACAAGCAACACCACCACCACAACATCGTCGTGGCCACCATGCATGTCCACCTGGGCGTCCATCATTGTCTGGAGGTGACTGTGCTGCGCGGGGCCGCCAAGCAAGTCACCCATCTGGCCGACGAACTGCTGGCGACCAAGGGCGTGCTGCACGGCGAAGTGACCTACACATCCGACGAAGCGGGCTTTCAAGACATGAAGTGATCGATCGAAGTCTTCGAAACCTCCGGAATCAACCGCGCGCCAGCTCGCTCCACAGCGCCTTGTAAAAGCGCAGCAAGCGTATGCCGCTCGCCTCATCGGGAGCGCCTTCGATTTCCGCGAGCGTGACGCGATCGTAGTTGGTCTCGCGAAGCAGACGGAAGAGCTCGCGGTACGGATAACCGTTGTGCAGTTCGTTGATGTGACACGACTTGATCCAGGGCCGCAACATGCGAAACGACGCGGCCACCGACCCCTCGACGACATCGGTCGCGTTCGAGTTCCAGGTCAAGCCGACAGAACGATGATCGGCCTGTTGCATGATCGTCCGGCAGTGTTGCGGCAGACTTGTTTCCGGGCCGTGGACTTCGACCCAGACTTCAACTCCGGCATCGGCGGCCGCCTGTCCGCATTCGCGCAGAGCCCGGCCGATCTGCTCCAGCGTTCGTTCCACCGGCACGCCTTGCGGTAAGCCATTGGGCCGAACCTTGACGCCCCGACCGCCGAGGTCTGCCGCGAGCTTGATGAAGTCTTTGCATTGCTCGACGTTTCGCCGGACGACGGCCGGATCGGTTGAGTGGAATTCACATGTCGAACCGCAACCCCAAAACTCGATCCCGGCATCGCCAAATTGTTGCCGAACCTCGCGACGCCGTTCGGCGCCCAACGTCGGCTCGACGCCATGGCGATGTGTGGTGCGCAACTCGACAGGCCCCAGGCCCACGGTTCGGCAATTGCGCAGGATGGTCGCGAGATCCCAGTTGGCTGCGATGTTGTAAGTCACGATGCCCAGCCGAAACGGAACCTGAGCGACCTGCCCTGGCCGAAGATCCGCGGGAGCCCCGGCCTCGACCTGCGAAGCGATTGACCCCGCCACGGCGCTGGCCCCGGCCGCGAGAAACTGTCGACGGGAAGCCGGCATGAGGGCTCTCCTAATAGCTGCGGAGGAAGGGGGCGATGAACTTTGCGAACGGAGTGAGAACGAAAATGTCAGTCGGGGCGACAGGATTCGAACCTGCGACTTCTTGGTCCCAAACCAAGCGCTCTAGCCAAGC
>JBAXFO010000234.1:0-7022 GCA_037139885.1 Planctomycetota bacterium | reverse complement strand
TCATTCGCCAGCTCACGTCGCTGCTGGATCTGGAATACGGCGATTCGCAGGTCAGCGTCGATTGCAAGGAGTTCAAGTGCGATGTCGGCCAGGCCTCGGGAAAAGCCCGCATCGCGCTCAACCGTTCGCTCGTGGCGAATTTGAGCGAACCGGGCACGGCCCTGGCGTTCGAGTTGAACCTGGCCGAGCTCGCGCAGCGTCTGCCCAAGACGCTCAACTTGCATAAGGGTGTCTCCCTGACGGCGGGCGAAGTGAAATTCGAAGGCAAGAGCGGCCGCGATGAGGGCCAACCGCTGTGGGAAGGGAAGCTGACCACGACGGAAATTCGCGGCCTACGCAACAACGCTCCGATCGCCTGGAAAGATCCGCTCGCGCTCGAGTTCAAAATTCGGCAATCGACGCGAGCCTGGCCCGACATTCAAGAACTCCGCTGCCAGTCGCAATTCATCGCGATCAAAGGCTCGGCCAATGCTTCGGAATTGCACCTCTCGGCCTCCGCCGATCTCGGTCAACTGGCGACGCCTTTGGGCCAATTCGTCGACCTCGGCGCCTGGGGGCTGGGCGGTCTCGCCGAAGCGACCCTCGAAATGAAGCTTCCTGCGGCGAATCTCATCGTCATCGACGCCAACGCGACGTTGAAAGGGTTTCAATGGGGCCCCTGGCGCGAGGATCGGCTCGTCTTGAAAGCCAATGCCGAAGTGAGGACGGTCGACGAGAAATACGCGATTGACAAGAGCGCGGCGTTGCGCGTCGCCAGCGGCAACGACCTGCTGGAAGTGACGCTCCGCGAGCCGTTGACGTTGACTTCGACGGGACAGACCGGGGCGCTTTACGCGAAACTCGACGGCGATCTGACGCGCTGGCAGCAACGCCTTAAAAACATCGCGCCCGCTCTGGGCGATTTTGCGCTCGAAGGGCAGACCAAGGCGCAAGCCTGGTTCACGCTGACGCCGAGAAGGGTGGAAGTGCAGCCCATCGTGCTCGCCGCCCAGAATTTCGCCATGAACGTGAACGGCGTCAAAGTTCGCGATCCGAATCTCGAAGTGCAGGCGTCGATGATTTACGGGATCGATGAAGGCGTCGTCGATCTCAAGGATTCGCAGCTTCGCAGCCAGGGTTTAGTGCTGCACACCACGAAGTTGCACGTCGATCTCAAACGCAAAATGATGGCGGGGAATCTCGTTTATCGCGGCGATCTCGGCAAATTGCAAAGTTGGTTCGCGCCGCCGGCGCCCGGAGCCGATGTGTGGGCGGGGGCGTTGTTCGGCAAGGCCGATCTCGTTTCGGGCGCCGACGGGTTCGAGATCGACACGAACGCGACGATCAAGGCGCTCGCTTATGGCCCCCCGCAAGCTCCTCGGTTTACCGATCCGAACGTGCAACTGATCGCGAAGGGGAACTTCTCGAGCAAGTCGGGCACGCTGCAATTCGACAAGCTGCAACTGGTTTCGCAACTCGGCGGCGTCGACGCGAAGGTGCGGTTGGCCAAGCTCGATACAACGCTGGATTTGGAGGCCGTCGGCTCTCTCGACTATGACCTCTCCCAGCTCGAACCCCTGGCGAAAGCGTATTTGGGGGCGGGTGCACGGGTGCAAGGCAAGGACCGCCGCGAGTTTCGGGCGGCCGGGCCGTTACGTCCCAAGGGGGCTGCGCCGGGCGCCGCGATCGAGATGGCGGCGCTCCAAGGCAATGCGGCCGTGAGTTGGCAGCAGATCGTCGGTTATGGAGCGGTCATTGGCCCGGCGGATCTCAAGGCGAATTTTCAAGGAGGCTGGATCAAGATCGACCCGGTCGTTGCGTCGATCAACCAGGGGAAGCTTCGGCTCGCCCCCAGCCTTCGCTTCGATCCGGTCGGCGAGCTGACGCTGCCGGCGGGGCCGTTCATCGAAAACGCGAAAATCACGCCCGAGATGTGCGCCAGCGCGCTGGGCTATGCGCTGCCGATGTTGGCCAATGTCGCCCAGGCGGAGGGAGAGTTTTCCCTGCAATTCGATCACGCCCGCATGCCCTTCGGCGATCCCTCGAAGGGCGAGGCTCAGGGCGTTTTGCGGATGCATCATGCCAAGGTTGGCCCGGGTCCGCTCGTTTCCGAGTTGACGGGGATTTTGAAGACGGCGACGCCCTTCAGCGTGATCCGCGACAATCAGATCAAATTCAAGTTCGAAAAAGGACGCGTCTACCACGAAAATCTCGAACTGATTCTGCCCGACAATATCGTGATCCGCACGAGCGGTTCGGTCGGTCTCGACGGCACGCTCGACATGATCGCGGAGGCGCCGCTGCCTGCGAGATTGCTCGGCAATATCAAGCTGCCCGCCGAGATCGCGCGGCGGCCGATTCGCCTGCCGATCTCGGGAACGGTCGAGCGCCCGCGCATCGACGCGCGCGGCTTGCAAGACGCCTTGAAAGGCGCGGCCCGCGACGCCACGGGAGACTTGCTCCTCAAAGGTCTCGACAAACTGATCCGCCCGCGCTGACGCCCGCTCATTCGATCTCGAACTGGACGACTTTCTTTACATTCCCGGAGAGGGGCTTCTTCGCTCGGCTCGGCCGCGGCGTTTTCGGCAGGTGGAACGGAAAGAACTTCACCTGCCCGGACCAAGGGTAAAATGGGACGATGGCGGGGCGTTCCAGTTGAAAACCATAAAGCCGAGGCGGAACAAACCACGACTTGTCATTCCGGTGCAGCTGGCAGTCGCGAGCGAACGTTCGGGGGGACTCATAGGTGAGACACTTAACCAGGTCGACCATGCCGACGACCCCGCCGCGCCGCTCGGTCAATTCGCGATGCTCTTCGGGCACGAGCGCCCAGCCCTCAACCCGATCGTCGGCGATCTTGCCCGCGTGCAGATAAATTCGCCCGCGAATCGGTGTCGACCACTGGCGGATTTCGATCGATTTCAGGCCTAAAAGGATCAATGTGGTCCAGGGTTGCTTGATGGAAAGGGCCAGTTCGAGACATTCGTTCGGCTTGGTCATGGCGCGACTTCCCTCCAGGGCGTCCCGGCTGTATGTACGTTCATACACTAAAAATCTCTCGAACTGAAGGGAAAAATCCGCGTAAAATTTGCGAGTCGAAGGGGGAAAAGCTAGGTTTGAGACTGAGGGTGGGATTCGAGTGTTGGAAATTCCCTCCCAACAGTCAACATTCGCGAGCGAACGAGAGAGAATTCGCCCGCGATGTCGGCCCGGTTTTGAAGAGCGTGCGCCTTCAGGAACTTTTATGGCGGTGCGAATCGAACCAGGCGCGGAGCCAATTCCCGGCTACCGTCTCATCGAGCGGTTGGGAGGCGGCGGCTTCGGCGAAGTTTGGAAAGCCGAGGCTCCCGGCGGCCTGTTCAAAGCGATTAAGTTCGTCTACGGCGATTTGCAAGCCGCCGACACCGACGACGGTGCGCGCGCCGAACAAGAACTCAAGGCCATGAGCCGGGTCAAGACGGTTCACCATCCCTACATCCTCTCGCTCGAACGTTTCGACATCATCGACGGCCAGCTCATCATTGTCATGGAGTTGGCGGACCGCACGCTCTGGGATCGTTACAAAGAATCGCGGAGCCAGGGTTTTCCGGGCATCCCGCGCGAGGAGCTTCTCAGCTACGTTCAAGAAACCGCCGAAGCGCTGGATCTGATGAACATTCAGTTCCAGCTCCAGCATCTCGACATCAAGCCGCAGAATCTCTTCTTGGTGTTCAAACACATCAAGGTCGCCGACTTTGGGCTCGTCAAAGATTTGGGCGACATGGGCGCGGCGACGATGACCGGCGGCGTCACCCCGGTCTACGCCGCTCCCGAAACCTTCGACGGCTGGCTCAGTCGGTACAGCGACCAGTACAGCCTGGCGATCGTTTACCAGGAGCTTCTCACCGGCCAACGCCCCTTCAGCGGCAGCACGATGCGGCAGCTGGTGCTGCAACATCTGCAAGCGACGCCCGATGTCTCCTCGCTGCCCGCCTCCGAGCGACCGGTCATTATGCGGGCGCTGTCGAAGAATCCGGACGATCGCTTTCCGACCTGCGTCGACATGGTCGCGGCATTGCGGGCGGCGCACACCGTCGTGGCCGCGCCTCCGTCCGTGCCCGTTCCCAAGCTGCCCGAGACGGCGAGCAACCCGGACGCCGATTTCCTCAAGGGGATGCCGTCGCAAGCGATGGCGGACGACAAGACCTGGAACGCCCGCAAAAACCCACTCCCCACCGCTCCCGCGATTCCCCACCGCAAGGGAACCCCCTCGGAAGCTCCGAAGACCGCTCCCATTCAGGTGACGCCGTCCGGTCCGCCGGGGCATTCGGGGACGCATTCCTCGCCATCGACGACATTGCCCCCGCGGCCCGGAAAGCCGAGCAAACCGATCGTCGCGCCGCCCCCCTCGTCGCACATGAGCGATGAGAACGCTCTGCGCGGCGTGATTCAGCCTGCCCTGGTGATCGGGCTCGGCAATACGGGGGTGCAAACCCTGCAACAGTTGCGGCAGGTGTTAACTCAAGAATTCGGCAGCGCCGAGGCGATTCCTTATATTCGCTTCCTGGGCGTCAACACCGATGGGGACAGCATCCGCGAATCGGCGCTGGGCGATGGCCGCGCCTCCTTAAGACCGCACGAATATGTCCTTGCCCGACTGCATCGAGCGAATCATTATCTCGCCAAGTCGCGCGACGGCAAACTGCCGACCGATTCGTGGTTCAACGTCAAGAATCTGTATCGCATCACGAAGGACAACGCGCGGGCCGCGATTCGTCCGCTGGGCCGCTTCGCGTTCGTCACGAATTTGCCGCTCATTAACAAACGCGTCGAGAGCGAACTGCAAGCGTGTTGCTCGCAGGACACGCTGCATGAGATGTCGAAGTTCACCGACATCGGCATTCGCAGCCATCTGCCGCGAGTGTATGTGATCGCGAATCTGGCGGGGTCGACAGGCAGCGGCATGTTCATCGACATGGCGTATTTGGTCCGCTCGCATCTGCGCGCCATGGGCATGGAGGGGGCGGAGGTCGTGGGGCTGTTTTTCATTCCGCCAGCGGCGCGCGAAGGCATTCGCTCGATGCCCCTGGCCAACGCTCATGCCGCCCTCGCGGAACTCAACTTCTTCACGCAGCAAGAGGGCATGCGCGCTCGATACGACAATTTCGAAGCCCGCGAGGCGATCCCGTTCGAGGAGGGAGGGATTCCCTTCCAGCGCTGCATCTTCATGACTTTGCCCGAAACGCGCGTTTCGTCGGACCTGGGCGCTATTCCGGATACGGTCCGTCTGGCCGGTCAGTTTCTCTACCGCGACCTGGCCACCAATCTCGGGAAAGCTCTCGACAAATTGCGCAAGCAACGTCTCGACCGCATCCGTATGCCAGGGGTCACCGGCGGTACGCTCCTGCAAACGTTCGGCCTCTATCGCCTCGGTTGGCCGCGGCGGGCCATCGAGCATCGCCTCGCCGAGCGGCTGTGCGTGCGTCTGGTCGATCGCTGGAAGGCGAAAAACTCGGCGCATTTGGCCGAGGAAATCGACGAGTGGGCGGGGCAGCAATGGGATTCTCTCGAGCTGCGTCCGGAGAATCTGATCGCCCGCCATCAAGACGAATGCCAGATCGCGCTGGGTTGCACGCCCGACAAAATCTTCCAAGACGTGCTCGCGCCGGTCTTCAAGGCGTTGGGAGCGAATGGCGCGCCGGCGGCCAGCGTGGCGGCGGTGGTCGGGGCCATGGATCAGTTCGACAAGCTCATGGGCATCCCCGAGGTGTGCCGCGACGCTTCGCACCGCAATATGGAGCTCGGTTCTCTGGAGCGGACGCTCTCGGAAGTCTCGGCCCGGCTCGCCGATCAATGCGATCAGAAACTCGCCGAGATTGTCGTCGGTCTGATCGAGGCGCCGCGCTATCGGCTCGCCGGGGCGGAAGAGGCCCTGCGCCGATTCAACGCCGTCGCCGAGAGCGCCCTCAAAGCTCAGGAAACGCTCGGTAAGGAATTGCACGAACGCGCCGGCGCGCTCTATACGCGCATTCACGAATTCACCAAACGCGTCGACAAGGCGCTCGACGGATCGACCACCGCGACGCCCGTCGCCACGCAGTGGTTCGGCCGCAACAAGACTCCTTCGACCGCCTTCGGCGACCTGCTCGAACTGCTCCGCATCTATCCCAAGGCCCAGTTCCAGGCTCTGATGCTCCAATGCCTCAACCGCCTTTACATCAGCCTGCGCGGCCATCTCTCCGATCAACTTCGCGAAGTCGGCTTCTGCCGGCAACGCCTCGACGAACTCTCGGGGCTGGTGCAATCCAAGCCCGCGCCCAGCGGCGCGAAACCGAAGTCCGAATTCGAGCGAGATCTGCTGCCGACCGGTTGCAAGCGGATCGGCGATATTGTCGCCCAGCTCGACGAACAGCTCACCGAAGACGATTTCATCGCCTTCGACGACCGCATCCAGGCTCATGTCCGCAAACAATATAAGGCCCTTTTGAACATCTGCCTGGGAGCTTCGGGCATGGTGCGAGCTCTGGCGCCCGTGATGATTCGCGAGGCCGAAACCTATCTCGACGAACGCTTCCCGCCGCCCAATATCGTCGATCTTCTGCAAGCCCGCGGCGAATCGCTGAACGCAAGCCTCGAAGACGCCGTCCGCGAACTTTACGACGAAGCCGCTCCCGAGGCGAAACGGCTCGATGAAGATCGGCAATTGTCCCTGGCGGCGTTGCCGGGAGACGAAGCGGGCAAGCCCCTCGCCGCCGCCGTCGTCTCGGCTTTGCCGCAAACGAAAATCGTCCTCTCGGAGCGATGCGAAGAACTCGTCTTCCTGCGCGAGCAAATCCTGCACGGCATCGGCGAACTCGATTCGATGGGCTCCGTCGCGCACGAAGCCTACCGCCAACGCCTCGCCCAAGACCCCACCGCCGTCCACTCCCGCGACGATATCCCCGACTGGAACCCGCAAGGGGCCATCGTCTAAACCTGCATGCCCTCATTTTTCGTAGGGTGGGTTGAGCGGCTGTCATTTACACACAACTCGTCCCTACGTCGTTTCCGAAGGTTCGCCAGGC
>JBAXFO010000233.1:0-7029 GCA_037139885.1 Planctomycetota bacterium | reverse complement strand
GGCCGAAGAATTGGCGCCGCGCAATCGGCTGGCTTCGATCGACGCCGGGCCGCGCGTGCCGACTCTCGAAGAACGCAACGCGAAACAGTTGCAATCGCGCTGGCAGCCGCTCAGCCCCGAAGCGGTGGACCTGACCCGGCGGCGCACGAACGCCATGATCCGCATCATCGCCAAATATCGCCGGCCTTTCTGCGCCGCGAATGGCGTTCTGGTGGTCGTGCCGCACAATGGCCTGTCGAACGCGACCGACGCCGGGCAGATCGCCGCCGCCCTCGACGACGATTTGCGGATCGTCGCCAAGGCGGGCCAGACGCGTTGTCCGAGTTGGCTCCTCGTCGCCGACCTGCACACGATCCCCGGCTTCGACGCCCTCTTTCGCTCGCTCGATCAAGAACGTCGACAACGTTTGCTCGCCCGCGACCTGCCCTTCCAGCCCGACTTGGCCGCCGATGCCGTCGACGCCATGGCGACCTCCGCGATCGCCTCGTTTCTCGCCTCGCTCTCGTTGCTCGCTCAGAAACTGTTCATGCTCGAAACATCGCATGCCGGGGCCGCCCAAGCGATTCTGACGAACGGCAAACTCTTCGAACTCATCGAACACCTCGAACAGCGGCGGGCGGGTTTGGAGATCGTCATCCGCCGCATCATCCACGGCAACGCCCCCGATGGCCTCTATTTCGGCGGTTTTTATCTCGCCGCCACCGGAGCCGATCCGCAAAGCGATCAGGCGTTTGTCCCCGGCGTTTTCCGGCTCATGGTCGACCATCAAAACAAAGTGGCCTGGACGGACGAAGCGCTCGAAGAAGAAGCCGACTACCAACGCTGGGCCATCTTCGGCTATGCCGCGATGGGAGCGTTTTGTCTGCTGCTGGTCGTGCTCGGATATTGGCGTTGGCACGGAGTTGGTTGACGAATTCGTTCGCGGCTCTCCGCAGGAGAGCGTTGACGGCACGCCTTTTCTGAAATCGACGACGCTGGCGGAACACTCTTGCTGAAGGGGCGTGCCGACAGCGCTCTCCTGCGGAGAGCCGCTAACCCACGTCGAACGATTCGAGTTCGCCGGTCTCGACATTTAAGATGACGAAGGTTTTGACGGTCGCCCGGTGCAGCGCGCCGGGGTTGATGACGCGCGTCTTGCCCGATCGATGTTCCTGGGCGACGTGAGTGTGGCCATAGAACAGGAAATCGTACGCGTTGGCCGTCACCAGGTCGTGCATGAGGCGGCGGTCATCGCCATGGACGAACGCGATCGCTTTGCCGGCCAGATCGAGATGGCCCCACGAACCATGATGCACGCCGTCGATCGCGGTCACGGCATGGCCGATGCCGGCGCGATCGGAGTCGCAGTTTCCCCAAACGAAGTGCGTCCCCCGCGGCAAGTGCGGCACCAGACTCGCTTCGTCGACGTCGCCGCAATGAAGAACATGAGCGATCGCGCGACCCTCCAAGATCGCCAACATCTTCTTGACCGGCGCGACTCGGCCATGCGTGTCGCTCAAAACGGCGATGTCCATGTTTCCCCTCACGCGACCCGGATCGACGGTTGCGAACTCTTCGGTTTGCGAAACAAAGCGATGATGTTGAGGACGCCATAGTAACCGAACAGGCAGGCGAAGAACAGCGGGTCGGGATCGAACGCGGCGAAGCGATTGCCGCGAATGTCGGGATGATAGAGCGGCCGCACGATCTCGCCCAGGTATATCGCTTCGGGGTGGGAGCGTTTATAGAGCGAATACCCCGCGATCGAAAACGCCACCACGATGGAGACGATCGTCGCGACAAGAAAATCGCGTTTGCCGAAGACATAGCCGAGGGCGGATTGCATGACGAGGCCGCCGTCCGTCGGCAGCATCGGCAGCAAGTTGAAGAGCCCCCAAAAGAGGGTCAAAAACGCGAGAAACGGCAGTCCCCAAAACACCAATTCTTCCGCCCGCCCAAACATCGCCAGCCGCGACATGATCGGATGCGTGACGACGTAGACGACGAAATAGAACCACAGCCCGCCAATCGGCCCGGCTGCGTGAATGACGATGCGTTGCCAGCGTTCCGCACGGTCGTATTCGCCGACCGCTTGTGCGCTCATGCCGCCGAGCACGACCGTGCCGGGATAGCCGAAGTATTGCCCCGCGAGCACATGGCCGATTTCTTTGACGATCGACGCAACGAATTCGCAAACCATCCACAGCGCGAAGAGCTGCCAACCGCCGAGCGTGGTGACGCCCATCATGTAACCGAACAGGGCGGCGAAGACCCAGAACCAGATGGTGACGCGAATCGGGGTGCGAAACAGGCGAAAGGACAATGTGAGCATGCCGGGCCTCGAAGGGGGATCTGCCGACCAGACGGGGTCATTGTATGACGCGTCCGAAAATCCCGTACAATGCCGTCACCCCTGGAGGATATGTTTCATGGCGCGCTTGGCGGTTTATACGGGCATGTTCGATCCGGTTCATCTGGGTCATCTCGACGTCATTCGCCGCGGCAGCGCGCTGGTCGACAAGCTCGTCGTCGGCGTCGGCGACAATCCCGAGAAGCGGCCCTTGTTTAATCAGGACGAACGGGTCGCCTTGCTGAAGACCGTCATCGCCGATGTCGCCAATGTCGAGATCCTGCCCTTCTCGGGATTGGCCGTGCGTTTCGTGCGCGGCCTGGGAGCCCGCATCATGCTCCGCGGCCTGCGCACCACCAGCGACATGGAATACGAATTCACCATGTCGCTCACCAATCACGCCCTCGACGCGGAAATCGAAACGGTGTTCTTGATGGCCCGCGAGACGTATTCGCACATCAGCAGTTCGCTCCTCCGCCAAATCGCCAGCTTCGGCGGCGAACTCGATAAATTCGTGCCGCCGCAAATCAAGAAGGCGCTTTTGGAGCGGACGCGGGCGAAGTGACCGGTGACGCATTCCGCCCGATGCAGCGTGGAAGCCGGCTCCATCCCCGGCCCATCAACCCAGCTCCACCATTTGACTTTCCCTCACCCCTAACCTAGGCTTGCGCGACATTTCTCCCCGAATGTCTGCTGTACCGGGGAGGGTGCGTTCCAAGGAGTGGCCGTGGGCGGCAAAGCGTTGATCTTACAGCCCGGCACCGAACCTTATCCCGGCTATGTCCTCCGCCAATTTCTCGGCAAGGGGGGCTGGGGCGAGGTTTGGAAAGCCGAGCGCTCCGATGGCCAGATTTCGGCCCTCAAATTCATGGCGTGCGAAAGCGCCCTCGCCGCGCCGTACGAAGTCCGCGCCCTGCAGGCGATTCGTCAGTTGAAGCACGATCATCTCTTGCAGATGGAACAAATCTGGAGCTGCCCGGGTTATCTTGTCATCGTCATGGAACTCGCCGAAGGCAATCTGCACGATCTGCTCGACGTCTATTTCACCGAACTTAACACGCCGATCATGCCCGATCACGTTTGCTATTTTCTGCGCCAGGCGGCCGACGCCCTCGATTTCCTCAACACCCGGCAACACGTCGTCGAAAGTCAAAAAGTCGCGTTCCGCCATTGCGATGTGAAACCGAGCAACCTTCTCCTCGTCAACGGCAAAGTCCGCGTCGGCGATTTCAGTCTGGCGTTTAAGACGACGTCGCGCGTCGGCCCGCACGCCCGCACCGGCACCATGCACTATGCCGCACCCGAGGTGTTCACCGGCATGGTCAGCGATCGCTCGGACCAGTTCTCGCTGGCGGTCTCGTACTTTCAATTGCGCACCGGTCGCTTGCCGTTCCCGAGTCCGCCCGCCCGCTTCGATTCCAACTACCATCGTCCCGCGCCCGAACTGTCGGCCTTGCTTCCTGACGAACAGCGTATTCTCGCTCGCGGCCTGGCCCCCATTCCGCAAGACCGCTGGCCATCCTGCACGGAAATGATGGACAATCTCTCGCGCTGCTTCGCGAAAAAATCGGTGGCGTAAGGGACGCGGTTCTTGCTGCAAGGCCCGCCGACTCAACCGCCGCCAAGAAAGCTTCCATGCTCTCCGAATTTTTCCATCTCGCCGCCGTCTCTCCCACACGGCGACGCACGCTCCATCTCATCGCCGGATCTCATATCGCGATCCTCGTGTTCCTCATCTTCAGCATGGCTCAAAGCGGCGACTGGACCAACCACCTCGCTCTGGGCAATGCGCTCCTCATCGCCGGCATCGTCGAAGGAGCGTTGCTCATCGGCTGGCGGCTCACGCAACTTCCGAAAAGCCAGGCCCTCGAATTTCTGCTCGTCACGCAATTGCAACCCTCGCGGTTTCTGTTCGCCGAGGCGCTCGTCGGCATGTGGCGATTGTTCCTCGTGACGCTCACGGGCGTTCCCTTTCTCGCGTACCTCGGGTTTGTCGGAACCATCGGCGCCTTCGAGATGGCGACCATCCTCGCCATGCCGTTGGCGTGGGGCTTGCTGACCGGTTTCGCTTTGGCGGCGTGGGCGTACGAACCGCTCGAAGTTCGCGTCTGGGGCGAACGACTCTCCATGCTGGGCGTGCTGTTTTATCTCATCGTGGGCGTGCTGGTGGGCGAGAATCTGCCGCGCTGGCTGCATCTGTTGCCGTCGTTCTTCGCGAACTGGCTGCTCGCATCGCTGTTGGCGTTTCACGAGTACAATCCGTTTGGAGCCATGCGGGCCGCGATGCTCGACTCGACGGCGTCTCTGGGGCAAGTCGTCTTCGTGACATTCGCCGGCCTGGCGGTCGCCGGGCTGTGTTTGTATCGCGGCATGGTTCGATTGTTGCCGCACTTTCACGATCTGCACTATCGCCCGGCTCTGCTGGCGAACGATCTTCCGCGACCGGAGGTGGGCAACAGCCCTCTTTCCTGGTGGGCGGTGAAACGCGTCAGCCAATTTTCGGGCCGCATCAATCTTTGGCTCGCGTGCGGCTTTACGCTGTCCTACTCGGCCTATTTGCTCGCCGGGCCATATTGGCCGGATTGGCTGGGGAAGAACGTCTTCCTGACGTTCGAGACGATGGGGGGCGTACCGATGTTGACGACGGCTCTCGTCTTGCTCGCCAGCGTTCCCGCGGCATTCCAATATGGCCTCTGGGATCACAACGCTCAAGACCGCTGCCGGCGTCTGGAACTTCTCTTGCTGACCGATCTGGACAGTCGCGACTACTGGGACGCAGCATTCGCGGCCGCGTGGCATCGAGGCTGGGGTTACTTTCTGTTGGCAGGGATCTTGTGGACCGTCGGCTGGTTGACGGGGAGCTATACGTTCGCCCAGGCGGTAACGGCGGCCGCGGCGGGAGTGGCGCTTTGGGGGCTTTACTTCACGCTGGGCTTTTGGTCGTTCTCCAGCGGCGCCCAGGGCAATACCCTCGGCCTGGTTCTCACGTTGTTGCTGCCCCTCGCCACCTACATCGCGGCACGATTCGGGCTCATTCATATCGCCGAATGGCTTCCGCCGGGCACTCTGTACTTCGCACGGGGCGCGTCGGCTCTCTGGGCCATCGGTCCCGTGGCGGCGGGTCTGGCGACATTAATCGCCGCTCGTTTCACGCTCGCCCATTCCGACGCTTCCTTACGACGCTGGTACGACCGCAATCACGGCATCAAAGCCGCGGACTAAAGCCCACCATCGAAAACGGACGAATGCGCCGCTGAGTCTCTCTAACCTGAGGAGAGGCTTACGGGCAGCGTTGGAATCCTTGTTGCGGCGGCGGGCAATACGACTGCGGCGGCGGCGCACAGGCGGGGGCGACGGGAGCGCAATATTGCACCGGCTGCGGAGCCGAGTTGTTGTTGTGGCACCAACGATTCGCCCACTGGCAGCACCCAACATTGGCGAACAAAGTGATCGCCATGCTCAAAAACAGCGTGATTCGTCGAGACATTGCACGGGTCCTTTCAACGCGAACTCCACCCCCAACATCCGCCCGGAAGATTCGCGATAGCCTCCGGGAATTTTCGGGTCAAGGCGAATTGTCCGGGGGGAGGAGCGGCAACTCCGCCAAGCGGTCTTGCCGCCCGTGCGCCGCCGTGATAGCCGTAACCCTGGAAACATGACCATCCACCAGCGAGCTTCGCATGACACGTTTCGCCTTCGCTCCGCTCCTGCTTATCGTCGCCGTGACCGGCCCCGCGCTCGGCCAAGAGAAGAAGATCGCCTCGTTCACGACCGACCTTTTGCCTCTCAAAGTCGGCGCTCGCTGGGTGTACCAGGCGATGGAACCCAAGGAGAAGGTCGTCGTCACCGTCGAACGCATGGAGCCGGTGAAACGCCGCGTCGTCGTCAAAGGAGGCGCCGAACGGCAGGAGCCGATCGAGTCGTACATCCTCCGCATCGCCAGCGGCGATAAATCGCTCCTCGAACAGATTCTCATCACCGAAGACGGCATCTACCGTTATGCCGCCGCCGGCAAAGACATCACCCCGCCTCTCAAGATCATGAAACTGCCTCCCAAGAGCGGCGATACATGGACCAGTCAATCCCTGACCGAAGCCGTGCCCCTGCGCGGCGAATTCGTCGTCGAACAAGCCGTCCTCAATCTGCCGGGCAAGGGGCAAGTGCAGACCTGGGTCTCGAAGTCGCGCGACTTCACCGTCGGCGATCAAAAGATGGAGGCCACATATTGGTTCGTCGAAGGCGTCGGCATCGCCAAGCAACACGTCAAGATCGGTCGTTTCGAAATGATGATCACGCTCGAAGAATTTCGCCCCGGCATGGGCCCGGCGAACAACCTCGGCCTGCCGCCGCAACTTCTGGACAAATGACGCCGCCATGGGGGAGTTCGATTACATTCGCTGGGTCCACAAGCAGACCGGCGGCAACGATCGCGTTCGCGTCGGCATCGGCGACGACTGCGCCGTCTTGACGCCCAAGCACCCCGAAACGCTCATCACCACGGACATGCTTCTCGACGGCCGACACTTCCATCTCGCCGAAGCCGGTCCCGTGCGCGTGGGCCGTAAGGCGCTGGCGGTGAACCTCAGCGATATCGCCGCCATGGGAGGCCGGCCCACGGCCGCCGTCGTCAGCCTCGGCTTGCCGCGCCACGGCGCCAACGCCATCGCCGAGGGAATCTTTCACGGCATGCACGCCCTGGC
>JBAXFO010000232.1:0-7029 GCA_037139885.1 Planctomycetota bacterium | reverse complement strand
GCAGGCGATCCTGGCGTCGAATGAGTTTATCTATGTGGATTGAGTTCCCAGAGAGCACAAGGCGTCTCGTCCCAAGTCGTTTATTGCATTACACGAGGAAATGAAATGTATCGCTGGTTTGTCGTTCTTCTCGTTCTACCATCGACGCTATTCGCGCAGCCGTTCAACACGAATCAAATGCCGGCGGCGAAGACATCGCTGGCGGAAATGCCGGCCGATGGTTCAGGCGTCTATCGACTGAGCCTCGACGCGGCTCTCGGAGCGGCCCCGCTCAACGTCTTTGTCGACATTCGATCGGGAAAGGCGACGCGCGCTGTCGCATTGCCGACTCACAACGCGAACGCGTGGTGTCCCGTCGATGCGTCCGGGCTCGCGTATCAAAACGGAAAGCTGACGGGCTCGGTTCGCGTCGAGTGCATTCCGCCGTTCTCTTTGCAAAGCCCCTTCAGCAAGCATTATCAAGGCAAGCCGAATCCGAAGTACGCTGGCCCGTATTCGCTGAAACCGACCGTGACCGGGACGGTGTCGATCGACGCCGTCTGCGATGGTCTGCGCGGCTCGGGTACCTACGAGGCGAAATGGACCGGCGCCAAGGAAATGCCATTCGGCTATACCATGAAGCCGAACGACCGGGGATCGTTGTCGCTCATTCGCGAGCCGGCGCGTCCGCTCCCGGTCCGATACGAATGCGACCTTTTCCTCGCTTCGGGCCTCGGCGATTCGTCGCTGACGAGCAATCCCTCAGGACCCTCGACGGCGATCTGGATGCGCCTCGCGATGGACAAAGGCTCGGCGGTCAAGGCGTTCGGCTTCGTTGTGCTCAAGTCGCCGGGACCGGGCAACGAGTTGAGTTGGAAAGAGGTCAAGACGACGCTCGTCGACGGCAAACTGCAGGGCCGCCTCACCGCGGTTGTGAAGGACCATGCCGGCGACAGCATCCAGCTCGACATTCAGGGGCAGGCGATCAGTCGGCGACTTTTCGGCACGGTCGCGTCGACGATCGGCGATTCCAAGATCACGACGCAATGGAACGGCGTGATCTACGACAACGAGGCATGGCGGCTGCCGATGGAACTGCCGATGCATCAATGGGACTGGCGGCACGACCGTCCCGCCGACGCCGAGCTGACCGCCCAGGCGCTGAAGGAATCGCTGCAGCCGGTCCTTCCGGGTGAGCCGGGAAAGTTCGGCTTCTGGACCTGGCGGACGCTCGTCCGCAACGGCAAGGCGAGCGTCATTTACCCGCCGTCGTTCGACCTGCAGGAGACGCCGAATGCGGCCAAGTACCGCTTCACTGTCACGTCCGCCAACAAGGAGGGCAAACCGGCGAAGTACGAGTTCACGGCCGACAAACCTTGGCGGCCGTTGGCTCCCCTTTGGAAGGAGCTGGCTCCGGGCGCTTACCAGTTAACCGTCACGGCGCTCGACGTTCAGGGGAACGAGATACCGGCGACGATGCATCTGGGCATTCTCGAAAAGGCGACCGCGAAGCCGGCCGCGGTTGAGACGAAGTCGATTTCGTTCGTCAAGCGTCCCGCGTTCTCCGGGCCGTACACGCAGGGCGCGACCGACTGGCTCGATGCCGCCCTTGGCGCCAGCCGCTGTCACGCCGAGGCGCTGGGCCTTGCCGAACGCCGGGGGCACTCGATCAGCGAATCAGGGAATGAATGGGCCCAGTCGGGCGATCATGGTTTCGGGATGTGCATCGCCGCGCAGATCTGGGCGAACCTGGCCGCTCGCTCGCTGACGAACGACGCCGCCGAGCGCCTCTTCGCCGAAGAGATGCTTGCCTACAACGCCGAGACGCTGGAAACGCATCAGCGAATCGCCAAGCTACCCGGCTCGATTTACGATTATCAGGCGAACACGCCGATGGCACACTGGCCCGGCGAAGCAATCCTCGACGCATACCTGCAGACCGGCGATCCGCGCTGGAAAGAAATCGCCCTGAAGCTCGGCGCCGCCCTCGTCAAACTTCAGAACGACAACGGAAGTTTCTTCAGCACGTACGGATGGCCGAAGGAAATGGTCGGACCGCATGGCTTTTACTCGTGGAAAGAGGGGAACAAGGAATACAGTTCCGTCGAACTCCTTTATCTCTTTGGCCGGCTGCGACGCGACCTGAAGACCGACTCGTTCGTCGACGCCGAGAAAAAAGCCTACGACTGGACCTTGAACGTCGCCGTGCGCGATCGCTCCTTCCCGCTGAATCTGGCCCATTCCATGTCGCAGGGCTACCCCATCTGGTCGCACGGCGTCGCGGCGCTGTATCTGTCGCGGTATCTGCTCGAATGCGCCCCGCCCGAACGCCGCGACGTGAAGCTGGCCGAAGAACTGGCTCGCTGGGCCGAGGATCACGGCATCAACTGGGCACGGGCGGAGGGAAAGCAGACGGGCGCCCTGACGCCGCGCGTCGAACAGATCGACCGCTACAACAACGCCCCGGTCGCCACGAACATGCTGGCGGCGGTCGTGTTCGCGGAACTGGCCCAGGCGACCGGCAATCCATTGTGGGCCGCCAAGGCGGACGCACTGGCCTCGGCCGTTCTTCAAGGCCGCGATCCCAAACACGGCCGGCTCGTCACTTCGCTCGCGCCGACGACCGAAGAATGGATGACGCGTCAATTTCACGACGCCAGCTTTCGACACGGCAGCTTCGGCAGCGACTGGGCGATTCCTCTGCTCCGCGAATACGCGGTCTTGAAAAGCCAGGCATCGAAGTGACGATGCGGACCCAATGCGGGCAACTCGCCCATATAGACCATCACCATGGATCGCCACATGCACCTGAAAGCCCAGGTCAAAGGAGAGTAATACCATGCCCCCCGTTCATCCCTTTTCTCGCCGCGAGATGCTTCGCCGGGTCGGGACTGGCCTGGGAACGATCGGACTCGCCTCCGTGCTGGCGGACGACGCTTCGGCGGCGCCATTCGATCCGCTCGCGCTCCGGCCACCGCATCACACTCCGAAGGCGAAGCACGTCATCCATCTGTTCATGGAGGGCGGCCCCTCGCAGGTCGATACCTTCGATCCGAAGCCGGCGCTGACCCGACATCACGGCACGCGACCGGCGGCCGCCAACATCGAGACCGAACGTGCGACCTTCAACCTGATGAAGTCGGATTTCCGGTTCGCTCGGCGCGGTCAAAGCGGCATCGAGGTCTCGGAGATCTTCCCCGAGGTCGGGAATTGTATTGACGACATCTGCGTCATCCGTTCGATGCACACCGACGTGCCCAATCACGAGCCGGGTCTGCTCATGATGAACTGTGGCCACAATCAGCCGATCCGCCCGAGCATGGGGTCGTGGCTGAGCTATGGACTGGGCAACATCAACCGCAATCTTCCGGGTTATGTCGTACTGGGTGGCGCCGGTGTTGTGGGTCAGGCACTGTGGTCAAACAGCTTCCTGCCGGGAGTTTATCAGGGGTGCCTCATTCGCGGAGCGATGCAGAACAGCAAGAACGCCTTCGTTTCCAACCCGTCGCAGCGCCGGCAGCTCGATTTGCTCCAGAGCATGAACGCCTTGCACCGCGATGCCCGCGGCGGTGATTCCGATCTCGACGCCCGCATCCAGTCGCTCGAAGTCGCCTTTCACATGCAAACCGAGGCGGCCGAGGTCTTCGATCTCGCGCGTGAACCGCGCAACGTGCGCTCCGAATATGGCGGCGGCTTCGGCGACGCCTGCCTCACGGCGCGCCGGCTCGTCGAGCGTGGCGTGCGCATGGTGCAAATCTACAACGGCGGTTGGGACACCCACGCTCAGAACGGCGAAAAACACCGTGCGCTCGCCAAGGGCGTCGATCAGCCGATCGCGGCGCTGCTCCGCGATTTGAAGCGAACGGGGCTGCTCGAGGAGACCATCGTGCTCTGGAGCGGCGAGTTCGGACGCACGCCCACGACCGAATCGGGCTCCGGCGGCGAAGGACGAGACCACAACCACCTGGGCTTTACCGTCTGGATGGCCGGCGGCGGCATCAAGGGAGGCATGACCTTCGGCGCCACCGACGACTTCGGCTTCAAGGCCGTCGAGAACCGGGTCCACGTGCACGACCTGCACGCGACCATCCTACACCTGATGGGGCTCGATCACGAGAAGCTGACCTACCGCTACAGCGGCCGCGATTTCCGCCTCACCGATGTGCACGGTCACGTGATCCGAGAGATTTTGGCGTAAACTTGTCCAAAGGAAAACCAATCATGATGAAGCGGATGCTCTCTCTCGTCTTGCTGACGAGTCTGGTCGCAGGGCGCCTGGTTGCAGGCGAGATTGCCGATCCGTCGCGGCTGCCGCCGCCGTTGGCTCCGCTTCCGGCGCTGCCCGCGGACGGGTCGGGGATCTATCGGCTCAGTCTCGACCGCGCCCTTGGCGCAGCGCCCCTTATACTCCACCTTGAAGTGGAACAGGGCAAGGCGACGCGCGGAGTCGGTTTGGTTCTGCATAACGCCAGCGTCTACGGTCCGATCGACGCCTCCAAGCTCACCTACCAGGACAACCGCATCACCGGCACGGTCAAAGTCGAGTTGATGCCGCTTTACGATTCCGCGAAACGGGGCAAAGACGCGATCGCCTACCAGTTTAAGCCGGCGGTCACGGCGACTTTCACGTTGGACGCGAAATGCGACGGCGCGACTGGGGCCGGCGTTTACTCCGCCGAGTGGGACGGCAAGGCGATGCCGCTCCCCCATCCCGCCAGCCAGGGAAGCAAGGGAGCCCTGTCGATTCGCCGCGATCCGGTTCGGCCGCTGCCGGCGCGCTTCGAGTGCGACATGTACCTCTACGCGGCTCTGGGCGATCTTTTGCCCGATCCGACCGTCTGGCTGCGGTTGTCGATGCACGACGAATCGGCCACCGCCGCGGTCGGCTGGGTCAGCCCCAAGCTCGGGGGCCAGCCCGTCAAGCTGGCATGGCGTGAAACCAAGGTGACCTTGCGCGACGGCAACCTCAAGGGCCGGCTGACCGCGACGATTCCGGGCCGCGAGGCCGAATCGTTCACGCTCGACATCGACGGCGAGGCGATCAATCGCCAACTGTTCGGTACCGTCACCCTTCAGCACGGCGACAAGAAAATCACGACCCAGTGGGTCGGCCTCGTCCATGATGCCCGCGATTGGCGACTGCCGCTGGAATTGCCGAGCGGCGAATGGAACGGAGGGGACGACACGAAAGAAGAACCGGCCCTGGTCGCGGCGGCGCGCGAGGAGGCGCTACGGCCCGTGCTCGCCGGAGAACCCGGCAAGGCGGGATTCTGGACCTGGCGCGATCTCGCGAAGCAGCAACCGACGAGCGTCATTTATCCGCCATCGTTCGATCTGGAAGAGATCCCCGGTGCGAATCGCTATCGCTACAGCGTGCGTTCAAAGTCCGACAAGGTAGAGTTCACCGCGGACAAACCGTGGCGGCCGCTGACGCCGATCTGGAAGGACCTGCCTCTGGGAACGTACGCACTGACCGTGCAGGGCCTCGACGCTCAAGGCAAGGAACTGCCAGCCCCGATACGGCATCGCATTCTCGACAAGGTCAAGGCGCAGCCGATCTTTGAAGAGACAAAGGGGATCGCGTTCGTCAAGCGTCCGTCGTTTTCGGGGCCGTACGCCTCGCCGCCGAAGAGTTGGACGACTGTCTCGCTCGGGGCCGCTCGCTGGTACCTCGAAATGATCGGTCATTCGCGGGCTCGTGGGCTCGTTCCTTTGAGCGGGTTCTATACTGGCGGCGAGGGAGGATTCGCCTGGGAAGCCGCCGCGAATCTTTGGTCAACCCTTGCGATTCGTGCCCTCACGACCGATCCCGCCGAGCGACTGCTCGCGGAAGATCATCTCCATTTTCTCGCCGAAGAGTTCGAGATTCATCAGCGCAGCGTGAAAACCCCCGGCGTCTTCTTTGCCTATCGGGGGTACACGCCGTTGTCGCACTGGAGCGCCGAGGCCGTACTCGACGCCTACCTGCAAACCGGCGATCCGCGCTGGAAGGAAATGGCCATGCGCTACGGCGAAGGCCTCGTCACGTTACAGCGGAAGACAGGCGGTTTCACGGCTTCGGGTGGATATCCCCTCACCGGCCCAGCGGGGTTCTTTGCCAGATGGCAGGCCGGCAACGATGAGTTCGGCGCCAGCGAACTTCTCTACGTTCTCGGCCGCATTCGCCGCGACCTGAAGACGGACGCGTTCGCTGGCGCCGAACGCAAGGCGTATGGCTGGATGAAGGATCGAGCCGTGCGCGACCGGTATTTCCCGATCTACGTTCACCATTCGGCCACGCAAGGTTACCCAGTGGGGCAGCACGCAATGTCGGCTCTTTATTTCTCCCGATACCTGCTCGAATGCGCTCCGCCGGATCTTCGTGACGTGAAGCTCGCCGAGGAGGTCGCCCGCTGGGCCGAGGATCACGACATCGCTTGGCAACGCGAATCCTCCGACGCAAAGGCGGGCGCCGTCATGCCGCGCGTGATCCGTCGCGATCGCATCAACAACGAACCGGTGGCGCTCAACCTTCTCGCGGCCATTGTGTTCCAGGAACTCGCCCAGGAGACTGGCAGCAAGCTATGGGCCGCGAAGGGTGAAGCCCTGGCCGTCGCGGTGTCGAAGGCGCAAGACCCCAAGAACGGTTTCGTGACCGTCGGTCTGCAATCCAAGGTGACCGAACCGGTCGATCGGCAGTTTCACGACGATAACTATGCGGGGTTTAGCTTTTGTCGTGGTTGGGCGCCCCAGTTGATGCGGGAATACGCTGCTTTGCAAACGAAGGAGGTCAAGAAATGACTCGATTTTGGATTTCGCGAATGGGTTCGAATCTGTTCCGCATTGCTCTTCTTCCGGGGCTTGTAGTGCTTTTTGTCGCCCTTGGTATCGGCGAAGCGGGAGCACCGTCATCGGGCGAACCGCAGATTCATCGGCCGGCGGCGGGCGAGTATCAGCACCTGTGGCTGACGTTCGACGGCGGTGAGCCGGCCAAGGCGTTCGTCGGGTTGCGCGCCGGCAAGTCCACGACGGTCTGGTTCGTGGGCGGGACGGTTCCCGGGGGAGTAAAAA
>JBAXFO010000231.1:0-7033 GCA_037139885.1 Planctomycetota bacterium | reverse complement strand
CCATACGTCGTACGGTCAATCGACGTTGTACCTCGTTCTCAAGGAAGAGGTCGGCGGCCAAATGCAAGGGGGCGTGGTGCCGCTGCTGCGCTTTGACAGCGGTTCGTGTCGGGCGCGCTTTTATCCGGAAAAGAACGCACTCTTCGTCTCCGGCCTGCGCGGCTGGCAGACGAACGCCAGCAAGGACGGCGGCCTTTATCGCGTACGCTACACCGGCAAGCCGATGAATCTGCCGATCGACATGAACGTGAAAAAGGGACAGATCGTTTTGAAGTTTTCCGACCCGCTCGATACCGCCAGCGCGGGCCAGACCGACAGCTACCGCATCGATCAATGGCAGTACAAATGGACGAGCGGCTACGGCTCGCCCACGGTCAAGGTGTCCGACCCCAAAACGAACGGCTCCGACGAAGTCGAAATCGACTCGGTCAAAGTCAGTCCGGACGGCAAAACGGTCACGTTGTCCGTGCCCGACCTGCGGCCTGTCATGCAGATGAAGATCACGCTCAATTTGAAGGCCGCCGATGGCTCCCCGATCCGCACCGCGATTCACAACACGATCAACGTCGTCGGCAATCAGCGCGGCGAAGTGATCGTGGGCGGGTATCGCGTCGTCGAGACGAAGGAATAACTCCGCTCGCCCCTCGTCGGCAAACGCGAGGGGCGCGCCGCTTAAAATTGGTTTGTCCGTTCACACCCTTTGGAGGATCCTCAATGATTCGTGCGTTTTCGCTGGCCGCGGCTGTCGCTGCGGCTCTCATGGTTCCGTCTCTGTCTTCCGCTCAAGGAGTCAAGGCCGTGTCGAGCCCCCTCGATTTCAGCCTCAAGAGCATCGACGGCAAGGACGTTCCCCTGTCGCAGTTCAAGGGCAAGGTCATCATGCTGGTCAATGTCGCCAGCAAGTGCGGCAACACCAAGCAATACAAGGCCCTGCAAGCCTTGTACGAAGAATATGGTAAGGAAGGTTTCGTCGTCATCGGCGTGCCCGCCAATCAGTTCGGCGGCCAGGAGCCCGGCACGAACGAAGAGATCAAGCAGTTCTGCGAATCGAAGTACAACGTCACCTTCCCGATGATGGCCAAGGTCGTCGTCAAAGGCAAAGACATCGATCCGCTTTACAAGTACTTGACCTCGAAAGAGACCAACGGCAAATTCGGCGGCGACATTCCGTGGAACTTCGAAAAGTTCCTGATCGGCCGCGACGGCGTGGTCGTCGGCCGCATCGCCGCGGGCACGAACCCCGATTCGGCCCCCGTCCGCGACGCGATCCGCAAGGCGCTCGGTCAATGATGTCCCTGGAACTTCGCGGCGTCCGCGTCCACAATCTCAAGGGCGTGGACGTCGCCTTTCCTCTCGGCCGGCTGACGCTCGTCGCCGGCGTGAGCGGTTCCGGCAAAAGCAGTCTCATCTTCGACACCCTTCATGCCGAATCCCAACGGCGCTATCTGCAAAGCTTCTCCGTCGCCTCCCGCCAACTTCTCGAACGCTTCGACCAACCCGACGCCGACTCGATCGGCGACCTGCCTCCCGCCATCGCCGTCCGCTCGACCGATTCGTGGAGCCGATCCGCGTTCGCCGTGGGCGACGTCACCGACCTCAGCGAACTCTTCGCCGATCTGTTCGCCCGCGAAGGAGTCGCGATCTGTCCCTCGTGCGGCATTGAAGTGCGGCCCCACTCCGTGGCGACAACTATCGCGGAACTGCAAAGTCTGCCGGCCGGAACGCGCGTCACGCTCGGCTTTCCCGATCGGCCGGGCGAGGGCGAGAGCGTGCCGCAGTGGGCGGAACGTCTACGCGAAGAAGGCTGGGTGCGGTTGCAAATCGGCGCTCAGATTCATCGGCTCGATGAAAAGTCGCTGCCTGCCGATATCGCCGATGGTCTCGTCCTGATCGACCGCGTCGAAATCGGCAAGGCGAGCGATCAACGTCTTTTCGAAACGATCGAGACAGGCTTTCGCCGCGGCGATGGGCGGATCGTCGCGCTCAGCGAATCCGGCGAAAAGCGCTTCGATCGCCGTTGGCGTTGCCCGCGCTGTCAGGTCGCGGTCGCCACGCCGGAACCGCGGCTGTTCGACGCCCGCGATCCGCTCGGAGCCTGTGCCGCATGCGGCGGCGCGGGGGCGATCAAGGGGATTCGCTGCGCTGCGTGCGCCGGCTGCCGCTTTAGCGAGAACGCTCGTAGCGTTCGCTGGCAGGGCCAGAGCATCGTCGACGTGAATGAACGGACGTTGGCCGAATTGGCGCCGCGCTTCCCGTCGTCGTCCCAACTCGGCGGCTGTCTGGCCGCGCTGCTGGCACTTGACTTGGGACACTTAATGCCGGGTCGTCTTCTCGAGGAGCTGGCGACGGGCGAGGCCCAGCGTTTGCGTTTGCATCGCGCCATCGCCTCCGATCTGACCGGCGCCCTTTACCTTTTCGATGAACCGACCACCGGTTTGCATCCGCACGATGTCGAGACCATCCTGCCGCTGCTGCTGCGTTTGCGCGATGCCGGCAACACGGTTGTCGTGGTCGATCATCATCCCCGGTTGTTGAGCGTCGCCGATCATCACATCGAATTGGGCCCCGGCGCCGGCGACGAAGGCGGAACGATTACCTATTACGGGCCGCCTGTTGAGGTGGAGCCCCCGCCGTTCGATTTGCATCCGCGGCAACGCACCCATGGCGAGATTTCGCTCACCGTCGCCGCGTCGCCCCCCTTGAACGACATTCAGGTCGCCTTCCCGCTCGGCGTTCTTTGCGTCATCGCCGGGGTGAGCGGGGCGGGTAAAACGCGGCTGCTCCGCGACACGCTTTTTCCCGCCGCTCTTCATGCCAAGCACAAATTGGCTGCGTCCCTCCCGGGCGTCACGCTCGTGGGGGCGAACCAATTCGAAGATGTTTACCTCTTCGATCAGACGCCGCTGTCGCGCTCGGCGCGGAGCAACGCCGCCACGGTCCTCAAGATCTTCGACGAGATTCGCGAAGTCTACGCGGCGACGACCGACGCGAAGATTCGGAACTTCGATGCCGGCGTCTTCAGCTTCAACCAGCCCGGCGGCCGCTGCGAAACGTGTGAAGGGCAGGGGAGGCTGGCCGTCGATATGCAGTTTCTTCCCGATGTGATGGCGACCTGCCCCGAATGCCTGGGCCGGCGTTATCGTAAGGAAGTTCTCGGCATCAAAGTTCGCGGTCTGAATATCGCCGAGGCGCTCGACTTGACCGCGCGCGAAGCGTTTCGCTTTTTCCGGACGCAGCGGGCTCTCGAAAAGAAACTGAAATGGCTGCTCGATGTCGGCCTCGACTACGTGCGTCTGGGACAACCGCTGGAGACGTATTCCCTGGGAGAAAGCCAGCGACTCAAGCTGGCGAGCCATTTGGCCAGCAACCGCAAGCCGCGCTCGCTGTTCCTCATGATCGAACCGACCCGCGGCCTTCATGCCGACGATGCGGCGGGATTGCTCGAATGCTTCGGCCAACTTCTGGGGACGGGGCATTCCCTCGTCATCGAGGATCAAAATCCCGTCGTGCTCCGTGCCGCGGATTATCTCATCGAACTTGGCCCCCGCGCGGGCGGCGGCAAGATCCTCGCCACGGGGACGCCCGCGGAGATCGCGAATCTCGATACGCCCACCGGACGATTCTTGCGAGGGGCGGCCGCGATCGTCGCTGGGGGATAACGACTGTGGGCGGAGCCCTTCGGCTCCGCCCACATCATGAAACCCGATCCGCTCATGCGGCTTCCGTCACGTCAATCGATCGCGCTGAAGTGAGGAACGACGTACCAATAATCCCGTGGATCGAAATTCACCTGCGGCCCCGGATAGCCGAGGATGTAATTGTTCGTGCCCGCATTGAGAGGCACTTGCGGGCCGCGAATGCCCCCCAGGTGAACTGAGGCGTTGGCTCCGTGCTGTTGCGTGAAACCGCCGACGGTGATCACATTCCCGGCGAGTTGCGTCACCATCACGGTCTCTTCCGTGTCCAGGTCCTTGTCGATGGTGAGAGCCATGCCGGTGCGGATGGTCCAGGTCGGATAATCGACCTTGGCTTTGCCGGTGGCGGCGATGGGACCGGTGACGGCGCCCAGGGTCGCCGTCGTCGCGCCTTTGTTGGCGTTCGTGATCGTCGTCAGAGGCGCCACGGAATCGGGCAGCACCAGATGGCTGCGATCGACCACCGCGAACATGCGCCGCCGCACTTGCCGGTTTTCCGTCTGGCCGATTTCCTGAATCGGATTGCCCGCGGCGTTCACCTGGAAATAGCCCACGGTCATCCAGACGGCGAAGGCGTTGCTGGTGAAGGTGATGTTGTTCATCGCCTTGCGGAGGGGTTCGGTCCTTTCGTACTCGGTCATGCCCGATGTGTTTTGCGGGATTTTTCCGAAGAGATCGAGCAATGTTTTCTTGGCGGTGACGGTCGTGCCGCTGAGCGAGTAGTCGCTGAAGCCGGCGATCGGCCCGGCGTCGGTGAGGAGTTTCAATTGCTGCCAAAGAAAGTCGACATCGGCCGGGGTGTAAAAACTCTTCGACGCGGCATCGGTTTGCGCATCGAGGAGGGCATGAAGGACGGCTTTATCGACGATCGTGTTCAGATTGATTTTGCCGGGAATCATGATGGCATGTTTGCCGGCGCCGGCGATGCCGGTGGGGTTCAGAGCGGGCGTATTGAGGAAGCGATTGAACGAGCGATCGCCGACCGTGACGGTTTCGAAGAAGCGCCCCAAAAGCGAGTTGGGGTCGCTAAACGGCGTATAGGCGGTGTAGGGCGTGTCATTGAAACGTTTCGTTCTCTGCCAGGGGGGCACCGCCGCGACTTGAAGGAGCTCGGCCGTGCTGATCAGCGGCCGGTCGAAGTGGTAAAAGGCGGTGAACGGATTTTTCACGGTGTCGCCGGCGACGGGGGCGCCGAGCGACTTTGAATTTTGCCGTCCGAAAGTATGTTTGGGTTCGTTGCCCGTCGCCAGGAACGCCGGTGTTTCCTGCGGATTCGACGCCGTGAAGCCGATGCCGCCCTGCAGCGGTTGCTGGCGGCCGCGCGACGCAAAAACGCCGAGCGTTGCGGGGGGAGTCGTGGTCGCCGTCGTATTGTTCAAGTATTGCCGGGTGGTTCGGAAATATTTGATGTTGCGGTTGATGATGAAGTTTTGATACGAATCGACGGTGATGAACGGATTGTAGTTCGGTTGGGTCGGGCTGGGCTGCTCGTCGCGCGTCGGATCGGCCAAACGTTGCAACACGAGGGTGCCGGTTGACGGAATCGACCCGATCGCGGCGGGCATGTCGATAAGTTTGGAAGTCATGCCCGACGACGTGTGATCCATCGGCACGCGCCAAGTCGGTTTCCGGTCGTCGAGGAAGGTAGTGTCGGGAGGTCCGACGAGATAGAAGCCCGCGCCGCCATCGCTGCCGTCGCCGGGGAGAACCGTCGATTTGTTGGCCGGCCAATCGATGACTCCCGAGGCAGGGCTGTCGTAGAACAAGTTCGTAGGAGTTCCTGTGGAGTTCGGCGATAAGCCGCTGGGAGTGCCGTCGTCGATCAGGCCCGAGGTCGTGTCTTTGGCGAGCAGCATGCGGTAGCGCGGCCTGTTGTTGACCGATAACGTCGCCACACCGCCGTTGCTCGCCAACGCGCTCATCGGATTGTAAAGTTCCACCCAGACATTGATGCGATACTTCGTGCCGTTGGGCATCATGGGGTCGTTGACGGTGGGATCGTTGACTTTGTCGTTGTCGGCGCTGGCGTAGATTTCGTTGATGAGCAGGCGGTTCTGTTCGACGCCGAAAACGAAGTCATTGGCGTCCGCCGTCGCCGGGTCGGTGCGGGGATTCCAGTTGAAGACCGTCATCGTATCGTCGTCATCGATGAAGTCGACCATGTTGACGGCAAGCTGCGCCAGCCAGCGCGTGGCGCGGTATTGCGGGTCGGACAATGTTGGCGGCTGAAACGGCAGCGCCGCGCTGGGAGGCAAGGCCCCGGTGACCCGGATCAGGCGGTCGAAAATCTCCTTGGCCATATTTTGGCGGTCTTTCATGTCGGCGAAGCCGCGATTGAGATTGATGCGGCGCAGTTCGCCGGCCGTCCGCGATTGCACGCTGAGGTTGTTCGCCGCATTGAGGCCGACCGCGTCGCTGGCTTTCGGCTGGGCGCCGCCGGGCAGCGTCTGAGTGAGGACGGAGTTCTTGGGGTAATCGGTTTGCAAGGCAAGAGAATAGGTGTGGGCGCCGTCGCCCACGAAGAAGGGGGCGATGTGGGCCGTATCGAGAGCTGTGCTGATGGGGGTGACGAGATTCAGCGCGTCGGGGCCGATGTTGGCGCCCGTCGTCGTGGGGGTCAGATTTTTGTTGAGCAACCGCAACATGTCGTTGGTCATGGCGGCGGCGCCGCGATCGCGCCAGCGCAGCAGGCCGTCGGCGTTGGCGGGGAGGAAGCATGCATCGGCCGCGCCGCCGGCGCCGACTCGAGCGGCATAATAATCGTAGCCGGCGGCATGCTGCGGCGCCGCGTCGACCCAGGTTCCCCACGTCGGAAACTGCGAATATTTGCCGCTCGGCTGTTTCGGAGCGGAGTTCGATGTGCCGCTGTAGTCGATGCGCGAATAGAACTGCGTCGGGGCGAAGGTGACGGGGTTGTCGGGCGTGTCGCCCGCCCCGGTATTGCCAAACCGGCTGCCAGGGCTCGTGCTGCCGCGGAACATTTGAGCGATTTCCGCCGAATCGGTCGTGAGGACTTTGGCCGGGTTGATCTCGAACGTTCCCAGGCCGCAGCGCGACGTGATGGCGTTGGCCGTGGTGTAGTCGGCGAGATAGTTGCCCGCGACGCTCAAATTGACCCGGCCATCCAAATCGAGAACGGTGAAAGCGAACAGAGGCTTGAATTTGGTTCCGTCCTTCGCGGTGATGGCGGGATAACCCAGGTCCATCCAAAACGCATCGTTAACGTAGCCGCCGGTGATGCCGTTCGCGCTGTCGACATTGCGGACATCGCCTTCGTCGAGTTTCGTGGGGTCGAGCGGCGGCGGCGGCGGCGCCGGCAACGTCGTCGGGCGGAGCGA
>JBAXFO010000230.1:0-7081 GCA_037139885.1 Planctomycetota bacterium | reverse complement strand
TGGGTCTCAAGCGGATCGCCGCGGCTTTGAACGAAATCTTGCGCCGCTGCCCGGGTTTTCAAGTCATGCCGCTTTTGGAGACGACAGCCGGGCAGGGCCGAAGCCTGGGCCATCGCTTCGAACACTTGGCCCGCATCCGCGAGCTCTCGGCCGCTCCCGAGCGCCTCGGGATTTGCCTGGATACCTGCCATGTCTTCGCCGCCGGCTATGCCCTGGCGCCGAAACCTGCATATGCGGCGACGTTTCAAGAATTCGACGATGTCATCGGCATCGAACACCTCAAGGCCTTCCACCTCAACGACAGCAAGAAACCGTTGGGCAGCCGCGTCGATCGGCACGAGCATATCGGTCAGGGTTGCCTGGGCGCCGACGCGTTTCGTCTCCTTGTGAATGATCCCCGTTTCGCCAAACATCCGATGTTTCTGGAAACGCCCAAGGAAGGCGACAACGACGAGGAGATGGATGCGGTCAACCTCGCCACGCTGCGCAGCCTGGTGACGAAAAAGAGAAAGTCCCCCATCAAGCCCTGAACACGTTCCGCCGACGCGACAGCCGACGACGGGCGGAAGGAGCCAGGAAGCCGGGGGAAGCAATACTCGATCGCTGTCGGCAATCAGGACTTATCGCGGATCAAGACGGGCTTTGCGTTCGTTGTCGCCGGGCAAAATCGCCCCGTGGTCGTCTATCTCGATGCGATTCGCTTCGAGTAACGGCGTGACTTTTGCAGATGCCAAGTCGCGGACTCCGCCGAGCGACGCCCTGCGTGAGGAACGCTGGGTTCGAGAATCTTGCCGTAGTTGTCGTTGGATGCCGCTCGCGCCGCTAAAATGGAACCGATCGCACTCTGCGGCATCCCCCTCCCAAGGAACGGGCGACGCGGCAGGAAGCGATTGCTCCCCCTAACACCGTGTTGAGGATTGACGCCATGAAATGGGAAGGTCGCGAAGAAAGTGACAATGTCGAAGATCGCCGCGGCATGAAAGCCGGAACCATGCTCGGCGGCGGCGGCGTCTTGGTGGTAGCGGTTGTCCTCATCGCTCAGTTTCTCGGCGCCGACCCCGAGCAGGCCAAACAGATCGGCGCCGTCGTCAATCAAGTCGCGAACAAGGGGCAGCCCCAACAGCAAGGCGGCCCGCCCGCGCAAGAATCGCCGGAAGAGAAACGCAAGGCCCAGTTCTCCCGCATCGTCTTCAAAGATACGGAAACTGTCTGGTCCGATCTCTTTCAAAAGATGAACAAACAGTATCAATATCCCACGCTCGTCCTCTTCAGCGGCCAGGTCAATTCCGCGTGCGGCTCCGCCAATGCCGCCGTCGGCCCCTTTTATTGCCCCGGCGACGCGAAGGTGTACATCGATCTCGATTTCTACGCCGACATGCAACGACAGCTCAACGCTCCCGGCGATTTCGCGCGGGCGTACGTCATCGCCCATGAAGTCGGCCATCACGTGCCACGGCTTTTAGGATATTCCGCCGCCGTCGATGAAGTGCGTCGCCGCGGCAATCCCGTCGAGACGAATCACGCCTCCGTCCGTCTGGAGCTGCAAGCCGACTACCTGGCCGGCGTCTGGGCCCACCACGCCCAAAACAAATTCAACTTCCTCGAAAAAGGCGACGTCGAATCGGCTCTCAACGCCGCCTTCGAAATCGGCGACGACCGCCTCCAAAAGAAAGCCCGCGGCACCGTCGTCCCCGACTCCTTCACCCACGGCACCTCCAAGCAACGCCAAAAATGGTTCATGGAAGGCTACAGAACCGGCGACGTCAACGGCGCCCGGCAACTCTTCGAATTGCGTTACGAGCAGTTGTGATTCCGCCGCGATATCGCGGCCCTCGACGCCGGCTGTCCCTTAAAGAAAGTGGGCGAAATTCCCTGCGGGAAAGAAGTTTTTCAAAATCTTGCAAGCTTTCGTTGGACACGGCGACAGCTACGGGTAAGATCCCAGTAGATTGACTTATCGAAAGGTGGGGCGCCATGATTGTCGAACTCCCGCTCCTTTGATCGCGGATGATGTCAATCGTCAATGGTCGCAACGGTTTAGACAGAACTTTTTCCGAGTTAGACAGAATGAATTCTGTCCAATTCATGTTCGGCGGCAAGAAGTCGTCTGGATATCAAGAGGTTCATCGTGATGCGAAGACTGCGTATTTCGTGCATGTTGCTTGTCGCGGTCGCTTCGGTGACGCTCGTGGGGAACACGCATGATGCGACCGCCTGCACTCGCGCGGTCTACTTCGGCAAAGAAAGTCAGACCGTTACCGGCCGGTCGATGGACTGGGTCGAGGACATGCAGACCAACCTGTGGATATTCCCTCGCGGGATGAAGCGAGACGGCGGCCTCGGCAAGGGGTCGCTGGAGTGGACCAGCAAGTATGGCAGCGTCGTGGCCTCGGTCTACGAGGGTGGTTCCGCCGATGGCATGAACGAGAAAGGGCTCGTTGCGAACTTGCTGTACCTCGCCGAATCCGAGTACGCCGCAACCGACGACAAGCGGCCGGGCGTGTGCATCACTGCCTGGGCGCAGTACCTGCTCGACAACTTCGCCACGGTTCAGGAGGCTGTCGCAGAGGTGAAGAAGGACACCTTCCGCGTCGTCCCCGTCCTGGCACCGAACGGAGCGAAGGGGACGGTTCATTTGGCCATTTCCGACTCGACCGGCGACTCGGCCATCTTCGAATATGTGAAGGGTAAGCTGGTCATCCACCACAGTAAGGAATATCAGGTGATGACCAACTCGCCGACCTACGACAAACAGCTTGCGATCAACGAATACTGGAAGGATTTCGATGGGGCGGTGATGCTGCCGGGCACCGTTCGGGCCGCGGACCGCTTTGCACGGGCTTCGTATTACATCAACGCATGCCAACAGTCGGCCGATGCACGCGAAGCCGTGGCGGCCGTGCTTAGCGTGATGCGCAACGTTAGCGTCCCTCGTGGCATCCTCAAGAAGGGCGCGCCCAACGTGTCCTCGACGATCTGGCTGACGGTCGCAGACCAGAAGAACCGTGTCTACTATTACCAGGACACCAACAGCCCAGGTGCAGTTTGGGTGAAGCTGGACAAGATCGACTTCAAGGATGGTACGGGCGTGCGGAAGTTGACGATGGCTGGCAAGCCCGACTTGGGTGGCGATCAGACGGCCAACTTTGAGAAGGCCGAGCCGTTCAAGTTCCTCGCACCCGCACAAAAGTGAGTATCGCAGGCTTGTGTCGCAGCGAGCGCGGCCGCCGAACCCGGCGGGAAGTTCAAAAGGGTCGGGAGTCGTTTCGCCGCGCAAAGCCGCTTTACTGTGGTTGACCCGTGTGGGAATTACGTCATCTACGTCAAACGATCGTCGCACGAGCTGATGGCGCGCCGTCGCCGACGAAGGCCCCGGCTCCGCGAATGGCGGCGGCTCCTCGCGAATCGGTCGCTCCGGCGCCGCGCCGCGCTCCTCCCCCCGCGGAACCGGATGATAACCCTTTCGCTTTCTGAGTAGGATTTCATCGAATCGTCATGGACATCTCGTTCGGGAACGCTATCGGTAAAATGAGAAACCGATTTCCCAGCGAATCGTCTTGGGTCCTCTGGCGCCGCGGCCGTTGTTTCATGCGGCGCGCCTGGGCCAGCTCGATGTCGTTTGGAAATCGGTTGCGGATCGTGCTGTGGATCTGGCAGGAGAACTAAGATGCGAAAAGTTGAATGGGCGCTGATGCTGGCGCTCGGCGGATTGGTTGGCTTTGGAGTTGCAACGTATCGGAATTTCTGGCCCGGCCAAATGGCCGTCGCGCAAGAAAAGGGGCCCAAGGAAGGGGGCGGGATCTTTTCGCCGCCGGGGACTTCCGACACGGGCCCGGTGACGCCATCGCCAGCGACGCCGCCGTTCAAGGGCAAGATTGGCCGAACGATCAGCGAATCGACGCCCGACTGGCCGCCGCTGCCGCGAGCGCCGAAAGGGGCGCCCAACGTCCTCTATATCGTTCTCGACGATGTCGGCTTTGCCGCGCTCGGCTGCTACGGTTCTCCTGTCTGCAAGACGCCGAACCTGGACAAACTCGCGAAGAACGGCTTGCGGTACAACAACTTTCACACGACCGCGCTCTGCTCGCCAAGCCGTTCGTGTTTTCTCACGGGCCGAAATCACCACGCCAATAGCATGGGTTCCATCACGGAAGGCTCGACCGGCTTCCCGGGCTACAACGGCCGCGTGCCGCTGAGCAATGGCCTGCTGTCCGAAATGCTCACTCCCTTTGGTTGGTCGGCGTTCGCGATCGGCAAGTGGCATCTGACTCCGAACGAAGACATGAATCTGGCGGCCAATCGCAAATGGTGGCCGCTCGGCCGTGGTTTCGATCGCTTCTACGGTTTCCTCGGCGGCGAAACGGATCAATGGTATCCCTGGTTGACCTACGACAACCATTTCGTCAAGGCGCCCAAGACGCCGAAGGAGGGCTACCACAACGTCCCTGACCTGACGGCGAAAGCGAAGGAGTTTATCGCGGACGTCAAACAAGTGGCTCCGGAGCGGCCGTACTTTCTGTATTTCTGCCCCGGCACGGGCCACGCTCCGCATCACGTTCCTCAAGAGTGGATCGCCAAGTACAAGGGAAAGTTCGACGCCGGCTGGGACGATTACCGCGAAAAGGCCCTCGCCAACCAGATCGCCATGGGCATCTGTCCGGCAGGGACGAAGTTGTCGCCGCGCGATCCCGACGTTCCCGAATGGGCGACGCTCAAAGCGCAGGAAAAGGAACTCTACGCGCATCAGATGGAAGTGTGGGCGGCCTATCTGGAATTCGTCGATCACTCGATTGGAGATCTGGTCGCCTTCCTCGCCGAGATCGGCGACCTCGACAACACGCTGATCATCGCCGTGTCTGACAACGGCGCCAGCCCTGAAGGGGGGCCGCACGGCTCGTTCAACGAAAACCTGTTTTTCAACAACGCGCCGCAAACGATCGAGCAGAACCTCAAGCACCTCAAGAATTGGGGCGGGCCCAGCACGTATCCGCATTACTCGTGGGGTTGGGCGCACGCCACCAACACGCCCTTCCGCCGTTGGAAGCGCGAAGTCGCCCGCGGCGGCATTTCCGATCTGTGCATCGTTCACTGGCCCAACGGCTTCAAGGCCAAGGGGGAGATTCGCAATCAGTTCGTTCACGCCATCGATCTCGTGCCGACCGTGCTCGAGGCGACCAACATCAAGATGCCGACCTCCATCAACGGCGTGGCGCAGACGCCGCTCGAAGGAGTCAGCTTCGCTTCGACGTTCGACAATCCCAAGGCACGGGTTCCCCGCGAGGCGCAATACTTCGAAATGCTCGGCACCCGGTCGATTTATCTCGACGGCTGGCGCGCCTATGCTCCGTGGCAGACGTTCGGCAAGCAGATCACGCCGAAAGACCTCGACGACGCAAAATGGATGCTGTTCAACATCAACGAGGACTTCTCGGAGTCCGAAGACATTGCCGCCAAGCATCCGGACAAGCTGGCCGAACTGAAACAACTTTGGTTCGCGCAGGCGAGCAAGTATAAAGTGCTGCCGATTGACGCCAGCGGGGTGGAGCGTTTGGCGATGCCCCGGCCGCAAATTTCGGGGCCGCGGTCAAAATACGTTTACTACCAGGGAACCGGCGAAATGGAATCGGCCAACGCCGCCGATGTTCGCAATCGAACGTTCAGTATCGTCGCCGATGTCGAAATCCCCAAAGACGGAGCGGAAGGCGTTTTGATCGCTCAGGGGGGAAGTTTCGGCGGCTACACGTTCTTTGTCAAAGACGGCAAGCTCGTCTACTCCCACAACTACCTGGGACTTGAAGAGTATAAAGTCGTCTCCACGGAGCAGATTCCGACCGGAACGGTGGCCTTGCGACTCGACTTTCAGGTGACCGGCCCGCCCGACTTCAAGATCGGCAAGGGCGCTCCGGGAGCGGTGCAATTGTCGGCAAACGGCAAAAAGATCGGCGCGGGAAACGTTCCGGTCACCTGCCCGCTGGCGTTCGGCCTTTCTGGCGATGGCCTCTCGTGTGGGAAAGACACCGGCACGGCCGTCAGCGCCGATTACGAAGGCCGAGAATTCCCGTTCACCGCCCGGATCGCGCGGGTGACCATCAGCAACGCCCCCGACGCGAACGCCACGCCGAAGGTGCAGCCTCGGGATTGATCCCATGAGTCAACCTTCCCTACTTGGCGTCTCCGCGGGGATCGAAATGGGCGCGGGCGCGGCATTGCTGCTCGCGCCATCGTTCGTCGCGTCTGCCTTGCTGGGGGAGGAACTCACGTCTCCGCAATCGTTGGCGGTGGCTCGCATTGCGGGCGCCGCCTTGATGGCGATCGCCGTCGCCTGCTGGATTGGACGATCGGGCGGGGTGGGGCACGTCGCGGGACTGCTCGTCTACAACGTCGCGGTGCCGATCATCCTGCTTCATGGCTGGTTTGCGCTCGGTTTCCGCGGCACAGCGCTCTGGCCGGCGACCCTTTTGCACGTCGCGCTCGGCGGTTGGTGCATCGCAATCCTTGGCAAAATCGGCAAGCCATGAACGACAAGAAACGAGAACGTCGCGGATCGAAGAACCCGCCCCCATCGGCCGCCGCTCAAGGAACCCTCAAGCGACGCTTGCTCGCGATCGCCGTGGCGGCGCTGGCCGCTGTCGGCGTCTGGGCTCTTTTTGAATTCGTCGTCTGGAACCGAGTCCCCGCGGCGCTCGTCGATAAATGGGTCGTGATGGGCGGCCCCGACAACGGAGCGCTGATCGACATTTCCCGCAACGGAACCATGGTCACCACCGTCAACAAAGGCGCCGACGAAGCTTCGATGACCGCGACCATCCGCATCAACGGCGACAAGATGACCATAACAAGCCAGCACCTGCAGACCGGCGCGCTCGGCACGCGCGTGCAGACCTTCAAATTGCTCGACCCAACCCGTCTCGTCCTGCAAGACGAACGCGGCGTGTCTATCCGACTCGAACGTGCCGCCGCTTTGCCGTAGATGCGTCCGAAGCAAAACTCACCCATCAAATACGAGATCTCTACGACTCCCGACCCGAATGGCGCTGACTTTGTCACAAGGATTTGGCCTGTAACGAAATAGGCCTCGCAT
>JBAXFO010000229.1:0-7084 GCA_037139885.1 Planctomycetota bacterium | reverse complement strand
TCGCGGCCAACAGAACAAGCATCAAGAAGCCCACGACCTCGCCCAGGCGACGCTCGGCGATCATCCCTATTTCGTCGGCGCTTACCGCCCCATCGGCTTCGCCCATCTCCAGCTCAAAAACGACGAGCGAGCCCTCGAAGCCGGGCAGTATCTCATCGCCTGGAATCCCCGATCTCCCGCCGGTTTCGAACTCGCCAGCAAGGCCTCGTTGCGCACGAACAATCTCGCCGACGCGGAAGACTACGCCGCCAAAGCGGTCGCCTGCGATCCCAAGAATCCCGCCGCTCACTGGTCTCTGGGCCAGGCCCTCTTCGCCAAACGCGACTACAAACGCGGCTACCCCTCCTACAAAACCGCCGCCGAACTCACTCCCGGCCCGCTCCCGGCTTTCCGACAACCCGCCCGCGAATTGGTTGCTCAAAGCCTCTACCCGGAAGCGTCGTGGCTCTACGCCGAGATTCTCAAACGCGATCCCACGGATCAATCCGCCTGGGACAATCTCATCGGCATTCTGCAAGTGACCCGCGAAACGAACGAAGCCCGCGACCATCTCGGCCCTTCCCTCGCCCGCCTGAGCCCCGGCCAGAAAAAAGCCCTCGACGCCATCGTCCCCGCCGACGGCCGCCCCACGAACGCCACCGACAACCTCAACCGCCCGATCAATTACCAACAACCGCCGCTGCTACAGAATCTCCGTAGGCGCAATTGATTGGTGCGAGATTTGCGGCCGCGAAGGCCTCCGCCCGAGAATCGAACGCGATGGATGTGCTTCGACGAGAATCGCAAGCGCCTGGAAATCGACCCGGCCGCGGCGGTCCCCGATCTTCTTTAGAGCGAATCTTCTTTAGAGAATGCAACAGGGCGCGGCGAGGGCGCCCGTAACGCAAACCTCACTTCAATTTCGCCAGCTCGCGAAGTAGAGTTCGATTATCCGTGAAGGGTTCGTCGCCGACATTGGCCCAGCGGACGATGCCTTGGCGATCGATGATAAATGTGCCGTGCAGAACGTCGTCGTCCTTGCCTTTGACGGGTTGAACGGAGCCGTATGCGGCCGCGGTTTTGTTGCCCGGATCGGTGACGACGGGGAACGCGAAGGCTCCATATTTCTTGAATCGCTCCCGCGTCAACTCCGGCGGATCGGCGCTGACGGCGACCACGGTGGCCCCCATTTCCTTGAAAAGGGGCAAGTCGTTGTTGATCGCGAAGAGCTGTCCGACACAATGATTACAGTGGTAGCCATAGTAGAAAATGAGCACCACCGGACCCGTCTTGCGTGCTTCGGTCAGTTTCCACGCGATCTTGCCCGAATCGACGAGGTCGAAGTCGGGAGCGGCATGATCGAGCAAGGGGTGGGCTTGCGTCTTCACCGTGGGAACCGATTCGTCGGCCAAGATTTTTTGCAGCGGCTCCGAGAGGGGGCGGACGTTCCGCTTCTGGAGATAGTCCTTCACGTCTTGAGCGATGTCGACAACGGCGGGTCCGGGTTCCGGCTTTTTCCAGTAACGCGCCATCGACCAGCCGATAAGGCCTAAGCCCGCGGCGGCCAGGAACACGAGCAACGCGCGTTGCGACCAATTGAGACTGGGCGATGCGGGGCTTGGCTGCATGGGCAATCAACCTCTCGTGAGAGCGCTGCGAGGTTCGGTCACTTCTTCAAAAGATCGAGCACGGCCAGGCTCATGCTGGCGACGCCATGACGGATGCTGGGTTCGGGGGCAGGGTAATAAAATTCCGAGTGCATCGACGGCAGCGGCGCCGCCCCTTCCTTTTTCGATTCGGTCCAGCGCTTCTGATCCATGGTGCCGAGGAACCAAAAGAAGATGGGCGTACCGTCCTTGGCGTAGCGGGCGAAGTCTTCCCCCCCCATGATCGGCGGCATCGCTTTCACATTCGCGTCGCCGAAATTCGAACGAAAGACGCCGGTCACCTTCTTCGTCAGTTCCGGGTTGTTGTACAGGGCGGGCGTAAACTCAGTCTCCGAAACGGTGACCGTCGGTTCCGGCGCCCGGGCCGACATGGCGGCCGCCTTGGAGATGCGTTCGATGCCCTCGAGCAGATGCTTGCGGACGCTGTCTTTGAACGAACGCACGGTGAGTTGCAGTAGAACTTCCGACGGAATGACGTTGTGTTTCGTGCCGCCGCGGATGGCGCCGACGGTGACCACCGCTCCTTCGATCGGGTCGATCTCCCGGCTGCGGAGAGTTTGCAGATCGATGACGATGCGCGCCGCCAGGACGATCGGATCGATGGTGAGGTGCGGCGCCGCGCCGTGGCCCCCCTTGCCGCGGACGAGAATGTCGACGGTATCGACGTTGGCCATCATGAGGCCTTCGGAATAGGTAATGAGCCCCGCCGGCGTGAGCGGGCTGGCGTGCAGGCCGAGGCAAAAGTCCGGACGGGGAAAACGCGTATAGAGGCCGTCTTCGAGCATACGCCGTGCGCCGGAGCCGATCTCCTCCGCGGGTTGGCCGATGAAGACGAGCGTTCCTTTCCAGGAATCTTTCAACTGGGTGAGGACGCGGGCCGCGCCGACCCAGCAGGTCATGTGGATGTCGTGCCCGCAGGCGTGCATGACGCCGACATCGCGGCCTTCCTTATCGCGGATGCGGACTTTGCTTGCGTAGGGCAGGCCGGTTTTTTCGGTGACGGGGAGAGCGTCCATATCGGTGCGGACGAGGATGGTCGGACCCGGGCCGTTCTTGAACACCCCGACGACGCCCGTCGTGCCGACTTTCGTCGTCACTTCGAAGCCGAGCTTCTTCAATTCGCTGGCGAGCCGGGCCGACGTCTCGACTTCTTGAAACGCGATTTCGGGATGAGCGTGTAGGTGCAGGTAGAGCTTTTCGAGATCGCCAACCTCGGCCGTGATCGCCTTGTCGACAAGCGGCTTGAAAGCGGATTCTTGAGCTTGCAGAGGAAAAGCGATGAGGAGAGCGGCCAGGGCGAAAGGAGCACGCATGATGCGACCTCGGTAGGATTGACATAAGCACCGAGCAATCATCGACGATTATACCGAACGAATGGCAACGGCGACGGTGCAGCCAAGTTTTCTGGGGGGAAGAGCCAACCTGATCCGCATCGCAATCGGCGGGCAGGACGTTTGTGACCCAAGCCGATTCCTTGGGGATCGAAGGTCGTGATAGGTCAACATCGCTACGACCCCCAAGGGGCCGGCTTGGGTCATGCGCGACGGAATAGGGATTTCCGTATTGGAGCGGCACACTCCAAACCGATCCGCGTCGCAATCGTCGGACAGGAGGTGTGTCACCCAAGCCGATCTCTCTTGGGGATCGTCGATGTGTGACGGTCCCCAGAACTTCGACCCCAAGCGGCGGGCTTGGGTGACGCACGACGGCATGGAATTTTCGTCTTGGGGCGGTCGTTGGCCCGAGAAATCGGCCGCCAACGGACTGCCACCACCTTAGGCAGCGGGTGATCGCAAACCATGCAGATCTCGGACTCGGCCCAAATTGAAACCTCGCCCGAGAATTTGTTTTTTCCGAGTTTTCGGACGCCCTCAACGCAACTAGTGAGTCACCAACAACATAAGATAGCCCCAGAGGACTGAGAGGACGTTACGACCTCCGGTTGACAGTTGGGCACACAGTTTGCCATTGTTGAGAAGTTCGTGACCACCTTTCAACACGGAGACTCCATCCATGCCGTCTGCACTTGCCTCTCCCGCGACGCAGTCGAAATTGGCCGACCCGTTCAATCGTTCGCTCTTGTTCGACGACTACCAGGTGCATGCGCAGGCCTACGACGAGCTTTTTCAGGGCCGAACGCCGCATGCATTCTGCAAGCCGCTGTCGGAACGACTCGGGCAGTTGACCACGGCGGAATTTCAAGACAAGCGTTCCACCGCCGATCTCGTGTTCATCAATCACGGCATCACGTTCTCGGTCTATTCCGATCGCCGGGGGACGGAAAAGATCTTTCCGTTCGACCTCGTGCCGCGGCCCGTGGCGGGGAGCGACTGGAATGTCCTCGAGAAGGGACTGATCCAGCGGATCACGGCCCTCAACATGTTCTTGTACGATGTCTACCACGAACAGCGGATCCTCAAAGAGAAGATCATCCCCACGGACATGGTTCTCGGCTCGAAGGGTTTCCGCAAGGAGATGATCGGTTTCACGCCGCCGGGCAAGCAATACGTCCACGTTTGCGGCACCGATCTCATACGCGATCCCAAGGGGCGGTTTCTGGTTCTCGAAGACAATGGCCGTACGCCGTCGGGCGTCAGCTATGTGCTCGAAAATCGCGTCGTCATGAAGCGGGTCTTCCCGCATCTCTTCCAGCATTGCAAAGTGCGCCGCGTCGAGGATTATCCTCAACGGTTGCGGGACGCTCTGATCTCCGTGGCTCCGGAGAACTCGACCGACACGCCGACGGTGGTGCTGCTGTCGCCCGGGCCGTTCAATTCCGCGTATTTCGAGCACAGCTTCCTCGCGCGGAACATGGGCATCGAACTGGTGCTCGGCCAAGATTTGTTCGTCGCCGAAGACAAGGTCTATCTCAAGACGACGAAAGGGCCGCAGCGCGTCGACGTCATCTATCGCCGGCTCGACGACGATTTCCTCGACCCCGAATGCTTCCGGCCGGACAGCCTGCTGGGCGTTCCTGGGCTCATGCGTGCGTATTTCAAGGGAAATGTGACGCTGGCCAACGCCGTCGGCACGGGCGTGTGCGACGACAAGGCGATTTATCCGTTCGTCGGCGACATGATCAAGTTTTACCTGAGCGAAGAGCCGATTCTCGAAAATGTGCCGACGTACATTTGCGAACGCAAAAAAGATCTCGCATACACGCTCGATCATATCGGCGAATTGGTCGTGAAGGCGGTCAACGAATCGGGCGGCTATGGCATGCTCATGGGGCCGTCGTCGACCGAAAGCCAGCGGGCCGAGTTCCGCGAGAAGGTGAAGGCGAATCCGCGCAACTACGTGGCTCAGCCGGTTGTGACGCTCTCCGCCTGCCCGACTTGGACCGAAGAAGGCTTGCAGCCGCGCCATGTCGACTTGCGGCCGTATATTGTCAGCGGCACCAGCACATGGGTGCTCCCCGGCGGCTTGACGCGGACCGCTTTGGTGAAGGGGTCGTTGGTGGTGAATTCGAGTCAAGGCGGCGGCAGTAAAGATACCTGGGTGATGGAGAACGGCAAATGATGTCGCGCGTGGCCGAGCATTGCTTCTGGCTGGCCCGCTATCTGGAACGCGCTGAAAACACGGCCCGCGTCCTTGAAGTGAACCAGACGTTGCTCCTCGATTTTGACGTCCCCTTCGAACAGCAGTGGAAGCCGCGTTTGATCATTTGCGGCATCCACGACGCGAAAGAGCCGTTCGATGCGGAGACGGTGCAGAACTCGCTGACCTGGGACCGCGACAACGGTTTCAGTATCGCCAGTTCGATCGCGTACGCTCGTGAGAACGCGCGCATCATCCGCGAAGTGATCAGCGCGGATATGTGGGAGCGGATGAACTACTACTACCTCTGGATGCAAAGCGCCGGCGCTCGCGATCTTTACGACAACAACCGTGCCGACTTTTACAACCAGATCAAACGCATCAACCAACTCCTCGACGGCATCGGCGAAGGGACGATGCTCCATGGCGAACCGTGGGATTTCTTCAAGCTCGGCAAGTTTCTCGAGCGCAGCAGCCAGACGGCCCGCATTCTCGACGTGAAGTATCACCTGGTGCAATCGAACCCGCACCTCGTCGGCACCGATCTCGAGAACGCCCACTGGACCGCGATTTTGAAGAGCTGCTCGGGTTACGAACCGTTCCACAAGCAACGGCACAGCCTCGAACGGCGGCTCGGCGTGGCGGTGGCGGGGTTCCTGATTTTCGACCCGATCTTCCCGCGTTCGATCGTCTTCTGCCTGGAACAATGCCGCCACAGAGCCCATGCGATTTCCGGTCGCCCCCTCGAGGAAGCGAAGAACGAGATCGAGCTGATCTTGCAGGCGATGCTCGGACGCTTGGCGGCGACCACGGTCGACGACATGGTGCAGGCCGATTTGCACGAAGGATTGACCGCCATCGTCAACCGCACCCACGAAATCGGCGAAGCGATCTTCCGCACCTACTTCGACTTCAAGCCCGAAGAAGTCACGCAGACCCAATCCGGAAACGGGCAAAGCCAAACCCAGTCGATGACGGCGGCGAAGCACTGAACGCGTTTCCCGAATCCGTCGGCAACATCGATTTTGACGACCTCGGGGCACAGGATTCGCCCCGAATCCCACGGATTTGCTACCGTGCCTGCGCAGGAGGCGGAATAGTTGACCAAAACGGCAATCTCACTGTCCGCCGAAGGATAACTCCATGGCGATTCGCGTCGCTCTGCATCATAAAACCGAATATCATTACGACCGCTCCGTGCAGCTGTCGCCGCATGTGATCCGTCTGCGTCCCGCTCCCCATTGCCGTACGCCCGTCGTCAGCTATTCGCTCAAGGTCGAGCCGGGCGATCAGTTTTTGAACTGGCAGCAGGATCCGTACAGCAACTACGTCGCCCGCGTCATCTTCAACAAACCGGGACGCAAGCTGAAAGTCGACGTCGATCTCGTCGTCGATATGGAGCCGATCAATCCGTTCGACTTCTTCATCGAAGACGCGGCGGCCGAATTTCCGTTCCAATATGAAGGGCAACTCGCCAAGGAACTGTATCCGTTTCTCGATGCCGACATGACATCCCCAGCTCTCCTGGCGCTGGTGGCCGAGCTTCGCAAAGAGAAGATTCGCACGCTCGACTATCTCGTCGAACTCAACCAGCGCGTACAAGGGCTCGTCGGCTATGTCATTCGCCTCGAGCCGGGCATTCAGTCGTGCGAAGAGACGCTGACCAAGGCCACGGGATCGTGCCGCGATTCGGCCTGGCTGCTCGTGCAGACGCTTCGGCATCTGGGGTTGGCGGCACGGTTCGTCTCGGGATATTTGATTCAACTCACCGCCGACGTCCCCTCTCTCGATGGCCCCTCCGGACCCGACCGCGATTTCACCGATCTGCATGCCTGGTGCGAAGTCTTTCTCCCGGGTGGTGGTTGGGTGGGCCTCGACCCGACCTCCGGGCTGCTGTGCGG
>JBAXFO010000228.1:0-7088 GCA_037139885.1 Planctomycetota bacterium | reverse complement strand
TGGCGACAGGTCGCCGACGTGTCGTGAGCATGGTTTCACCGTTTCACTCGGTGATTGACGGTCGGGCGGCGAGTTTGAATGGCTGGGTTACGTCGCGCCCAACACACGATTGTCTCATTTCCCGTCGTTGCTACCGAACGGATTTCGCCGATATTTTTACGAAATCCCCATCTTTTCAATCCGGTCGCGGTCTTCGGCTGCGAGCTGGAATTCGGCGATCGCGAGATCGGCGCGCATGTGGTCGGCGTTGGTGGTGCCGGTGAGGGGGAGCATGCCGATGTCGAGGGCGAAGCGGAAGACGACTTGGGCGACGGAGCGGTTCAAGCGTTGGGCGATTTGGGTCATTTCGGGGCGAGCCAGAACATCGCGGTTGGCGGTGAGCAGCGAGAAGCCCTGGTAGACGATATCGTTCGCCTCGCAAAACGCACGGACGCTGCGATCCCAGCCGCTGCTGGCGTAACAGCGATTTTGCACGAAGCTCGGACGGATGCGGGCGCTCTGGACCAGGGCTTGCAGTTGGTCGAGGCCGACGTTGCTGATGCCGAGCATGCGGGCTTGGCCGCGGTCATGGAGGGTTTCCATGGCGCGCCAGGCATCCCAATCGGCGTTCGTCAGACCCATGCGCTGCGTGGGACCATGGAGCACGTACGAGTCGATCGTGTCGACGCCGAGGTGTTCGAGCGAGCTCGCGAACGACTGTTCGACCTGAATCGGGATGGCGGCTTTGGGATCGTAAGGGAGGCGATGGTCCTGGCCGCGCGCGAAGGTGAATTTCGTCTGCAAGAAGAGATCGCTCCGCGCGACGAGTCCGCTGGCGATGACCGTGCGAAGCGCCTGGCCGACGGCGGCTTCATGATAGTGTCGGCGTTGATTGGCGGTGTCGATGCCGCGAAAGCCGGAGCGGAGAGCGAGTTCGGTCAGGCGCTGGGTGTCGTCCTCTTTCCAGGCCGTGCCGTAGAGGAACAAAGGTCGGGTTGAAGCAGGCATCGGGAGGCTCCGGTCAAGCGAAGAGGGGCCGGATCAACGCGCCATAATGGCGCGATGCCGCGGTTCCATGACAAAGATGATATCGGCCCATTCGATCAATTCCGCCGTCAACGGCTGTTCCGCGTCGGGGCGCACTCCTGCCGAACACGTTTCGACGCCCCCGATACCTGCAAAAATCCGCTCGGCCGTCGGACTTCGCCAGCGATTTAGCGCACAAAGGAACAGAAGATGCATCGGAAAATTTCCACGTTGAGGTTGCTGGCGTCATGAACTTCTGGGAATTCCCGATTCGATGATATGGAAAGATTTACGGACTGAGCCGGCGAACTCACAATAGAATAGCGCGGTCGTTCAGCTCTTGCTCATCTCGCACCATTCCCGGCGATGAACGACGGCTCGGATCGGCCGTCTCTTTTTAGCACGACTCCTCAAGAAAGCGTTGGGAACCCATTTCTGTCATCGCGGAAAAACTCGGGCGTTTGATGTCCTGGCGCGAGACCCAAGAGCGGGACGCCTTGCCGCAAAAGGACGAGCTGCCGCTGCGCGAAGAATTGTTCAATGTTGAGCAACTCGAACGCCACGGCGAGGCGCTCGCGCGCACCCATCAACTTGCGGTCGGCAAAGGCCCCGACACGCTCATCCCGCGGCTCAGTCAAAATGAAGTGATTTTGATTCGGGCGTATGAACTCGTCACGAACGCGGCCAAGCAGAAGCGGCGCATCGCCCCGGCCGCGGAATGGTTGCTCGACAACTTCTATCTGATCGAAGACCAGATCCGCATCGCCCGGCGTCATCTGCCCCGTTCCTACAGCCGTGAACTGCCGCGGCTGGCGAACGGCGTGTCCGCGAATTCGCCGCGCGCGTATGGCATCGCCCTGGAACTCATCTCGCATGTCGACGGACGCATCGACGCGGTGAGTCTCAACCGATTCATCGACGCTTATCAATCCGTGACGCCTTTGAAGCTGGGCGAATTGTGGGCGCTGCCGATCATGTTACGGCTCGCCCTCATCGAAAATTTGCGACGCGTCGCGGTGCGGCTGGCGGCGGGGCGGCGCGATCAAGATCTCGCCAACGACTGGGCCGAGCGGATGGTGCTCGAAGTCGAACGAAATCCGACCGACTTGATTCTGGTGATGGCGGATATGGCCCGGGCGAACCCGGCGCTGTCGGGGGCGTTTCTCGCGGAGATCACCCGGCATTTGCAAGGACAAAGTCCCTATTTCGCTTTCGCCAATAGCTGGCTGGAACACCGCGTCGCCGAGCAAGGGCTGACGATCGAGCAACTCGTGCGCGCCGAAGGCCGGGCTCAGGCCGCCGATCAGGTGTCGATGGGCAACAGCGTTTCGAGCTTGCGGTTCCTCAGTTCGCACGATTGGCGCGAGTTCGTCGAGACGCACAGCGGCGTGGAACAGATTCTGCGTTCCGACCCGGCGCAAATCTATCCGGAAATGAGCTTCGCGACGCGCGATCATTATCGGCATATCGTCGAAGCGATCGCCAAGCGGAGCCGGCAGACGGAAAGCGATGTCGCGAGCAAAGCGATCCACCTCGCCAAGATGGCGCACCCCGAGACGACGAGCGGCACGCTGAACGGCGAACCCAACCGCGATGTGCGGCGCACCCACGTCGGCTATTATCTCGTCGATCAAGGGCGGGCGCCATTGGAACGGAGCGTGGGGACGCCGTTGTCGCTGCGCGGCGCGCTCGTCAAAGTGGGCCGGCTTTACGCGTTGCCGCTCTATGGTCTCGTCGTGCTGCTCGCGGCGGCGGGGGCGACGGCCGGGTTTGTCGCCTGGGCACGCAGCGATGAAGAGATTCCCTATCTTTTGCTCGGAATTCCGTTCGCGCTGTGCGTCGTGCAATTGGGTATCCATCTCGCGAACTGGCTGGCCTCGATCTTCGTGGCGCCTCGGCCGTTGCCGCGCATGGATTTCCAGTACGGCATCCCTGCCCTCGAGCGGACCATGGTCGTCGTGCCGACGCTCCTCAACAACGCGGCGGGCGTCGAGAATTTGCTCGAAGCGCTCGAAGTCCGCTTTTTGGCCAATCGCGATCCGCACCTTCATTTCGCCCTCTTGACCGATCTAGAAGACGCCGATCAAGAAGTGAAGCCCGGCGACGCCGAACTCGTGCGTCTGGCGAGCGAAGGCATCGAACGCCTGAATCAGAAGTATTCCCAGCTGCGCTCGGACATCTTCTTCCTATTTCATCGGCCCCGGCGCTGGAACGCCGAGGAACGCGCCTGGATGGGGCACGAACGCAAACGCGGCAAATTGGCCGACTTCAACGCCTACCTGCGCGGCTCGCGCGACCGCTTCGCGGCCATTGTCGGCGATCCGACGCACCTCGAGAAAGTTCGCTATGTCATCACGCTCGACACCGACACGCAACTGCCGCGCGACTCGGCCCGGCAAATGGTCGGCGCCATGGCGCATCCGCTCAATCGTCCGGTGATCGACGCCAAACGGGGGCGCGTTTGCGAGGGCTACGGCATCATGCAGCCGCGCGTGAGCGTGAGTCTGCCGAGCGCCCAGCGGTCGTGGTTCGTGCGATTGTTCGCGGGGGATGCGGGGCTCGATCCGTACACGCGCGTGGTGTCCGATCTTTATCAAGATCTCTTTGGCGAAGGTTCGTTCATCGGCAAGGGGATTTACGATGTCGACGCCTTCGAACAATGTTGCGGCAGTTTTCCCGACAATCTCATCCTCAGCCACGATCTTCTGGAAAGCGCCTATGCCCGTTCGGCGCTGCTCAGCGATGTCGAACTTTACGAAGATTTCCCTTCACGCTATCCCGCGGACGTCAGCCGTCGGCATCGCTGGACGCGCGGCGATTGGCAGATCGCGTGGTGGTGCACTCCCTGGGCGCCGACCGCTCCCAAAACATCTGGCGGCCGCTGGGCTTTCCGCCGCAATCCCGTCTCGACGCTGGCCCGCTGGAAGATCTTCGACAATCTGCGCCGCAGCGTGACGCCGGCGGCCTTGGTCGTGTTCCTCGTCAGCGCGTGGTTGCTGCTGCCGCACTGGGGCGTGGCGGCGACGCTATTCGCGCTGGCGATGGTGGGACTGGTGCCGCTCCTGTCGACGTTCGCGGATCTGGTGCGCAAGCCTTCGGACGTGCCGCCCCTCTTGCATCTGAACGCCGTCGCGCGCGGCTTCGGCGAGCAGATCGCCCCGGCGTTCATCACGCTTTTCTTCGCTCCGTACGACGCGTACATGAGCATCGATGCGATCGTGCGCACGCTGTACCGCATGTTCTGGTCGCACGAGCGGATGCTGGAATGGAAGACCTCGAGCGATGCGCAACTCGGAGCCGAGGCGGAACTCATCAAATTTTATCGGTCGATGTCGATCGCGCCGGCGCTGGCGGCGATGGTGTTCATCCTCATGGCGGTTTGGCATCCCTGGCTGCTCGTGGCGGCCGGGCCGCTGCTGGGGTTTTGGTTCGTGGCGCCGGCGATCGCGTGGTGGTTGAGCGAGCCGCTCGAAATCCAAAAGCCGCAACTCACCGATAAACAACAGACGTTCTTGCGGATGCTGGCGCGGCAGACATGGCGCTTCTTCGAAGTTTACGTCACGGCCGAGGAAAACTGGCTGCCTCCGGACAATTACCAGGAACAACCCGCCCGCGGCATCGCCTCACGCACCAGCCCCACGAACATCGGCATGGCCATGCTCGCGGATCTGGCGGCGCTCGACTTCGGCTATTGCAGCGTCGGGCAGATGATCGACCGGATTGACAAGACCCTCGGCACGCTGGCGCGGCTCGATCGTTTCCGCGGGCATTTCTACAACTGGTACGACACCCGTTCCCTCAAGCCGCTGATGCCGCTTTATGTTTCGATGGTCGATAGCGGCAATCTCGTCGGCCATTTGCTGGTCTTGCGGAGCGGGCTTTTGGAGTTGGCGGAAGCTCCGGTGTTGGCGCCGCGGATCTTCGCCGGGCTCAGCGATACCGCCCATGTCCTCCAGGACACCGCACGCGGAACGCATTCGACGCTGGTGTCGGGCGAGGCGCGGCGCACGATTGAACGCGTCCAAATCGACCTGGCGGTGCAACCTTCGACCATGACGGCCACGGTGGCGGTGTTGCGGCGCTTGATCACCTCGGCGGCGGAGATCGTGGCGGCGGTGCGAGCGAATCCCGCGAACGCGGAATTGATGTGGTGGGCCAGCGCGTTCGAACGGGCATGCAAGGATCATTACGACGATTTACTGCACCTGGCGCCATGGGTCGCGGTGACGGCGTCTCCCGAGCAAAAGCTCGAAGCCGCGCCGCTGCAACGCTTGTTGGACCTCCGGCAGGCGCTGGTGCGCTTCGATACGTCGACATGCACGCTGCGGGAGATGGCCGCGTCGCAGCAAACCTTGTTGCCGCGGATCGACGCCGCTCTGGCCGATGCGACCGGTACGGCGGAGGAGGCGAAACTACGGACCGTTTGGCTCACCCAGTTGCGGGGGGCGATCGTTGCGGGATCGCAGCATGCGGCCGCCCGGATCGCTGCCCTGCAGCGTTCGGCGCAGAACTGTCAGGAATACGCGGACATGGATTTCTTGTTCCTGTTCGACAAATCGCGCGATCTTTTCTCGATTGGATTTAATGTCAGCGACAATCGCCTCGACAACAGCTTTTACGATCTCCTCGCCTCGGAAGCCCGGCTCGGCAGTTTTGTCGTCATCGCGCAAGATCAAATCGGGCAAGAACACTGGTTCGCGCTCGGCCGGCTGCTGACGTCGACGGGGGGCGCGACCGCTCTGGTGAGTTGGAGCGGCTCGATGTTCGAGTATTTGATGCCGATGCTGGTGATGCCGTCTTACGAAAATACGCTTCTCGATCAGACGTGCCGGGCGGCCGTGCGGCGGCAGATCAACTACGGCCGCCAGCGCGGGGTGCCGTGGGGCATTTCGGAGTCGGGCTACAACACCATCGATCTGCACTCGAATTACCAGTACCGGGCGTTTGGCGTGCCCGGACTGGGGCTCAAACGCGGACTGGCGGAAGATGTCGTCATCGCGCCTTATGCGACGGCGCTGGCGCTGATGGTTGCGCCGGAGGAGGCGTGCAAGAATCTCGAACGGCTCGCATTCGAAGGCCAACTCGGCGCCTTTGGCATGTACGAAGCCATCGATTACACGCCGTCGCGGCTGCCTCCGGGCGAGAGCCGCGTGACAGTGCGGCAATTCATGGCGCACCATCAGGGCATGAGCCTCCTCTCTTTGGCCTACGTCCTTCTCGACAAACCGATGCAGCGGCGCTTCGAAGCGGATCCGATGCTCCGCGCGGCCGATCTGTTGCTGCAAGAGCGGATTCCGAAGGCGTGTTCGCCGATCTTCCCGCATGTGGCCGAAGCGAGCGCGACGCGCGCCGTCTCGGCGGAAGACGAAGGGGCGATGTGGATCTGCACCGATCTCTCCGGCCCTTCGCCCGACGCCCACCTCCTCTCGAACGGCCGTTATCACGTGGCCATCACCAGCGCGGGGGGCGGTTATTCGCGTTGGCGCGACCTGGCCGTCACCCGCTGGCGCGAAGACGCCACCCGCGATAGCTGGGGAACGTATTGTTACCTACGAGATCTCGACAGCGGCGTGCTCTGGTCGGCGACCATGCAGCCGACGCTGAAGCAAGGTAAACGCTACCAGGCCATCTTCACCCAGGCCCGCGCCGAATTTCGCCGCAGCGACGACCGCCTCGACACGCATACCGAAATCAGCGTCTCGCCCGAGGACGACATCGAACTCCGGCGGACGACGATCACCAACCGCTCGAAGTACGCACGCACGATCGAGATCACAAGTTACGCGGAAGTCGTGCTCGCCTTGCCCAGCCATGACCTTGCCCACCCGGCGTTCAGCAACCTGTTCGTGCAGACGGAACTCATGCGTAATCGGCAAGCGATTCTCTGCACGCGCCGGCCCCGTTCGGCGGAGGAGCGGCCGCCGTGGATGATGCATTTGATGACAATTCGCGGCACGACCGTGGGCAGCGCGTCGTTCGAAACGGACCGGATGAAGTTCATCGGCCGCGGGCGAACGCTGGCGGCCCCCGCGGCGATGGAAGAGGCGAAGGCGCTCTCCAATAGCGAAGGGCCGGTGCTCGAT
>JBAXFO010000227.1:0-7110 GCA_037139885.1 Planctomycetota bacterium | reverse complement strand
ACCCCATCGCGAATGAGAATCGCGCCGGCCACCGACGCCACGATGGCCGAATAGGCCAACACCGCGACCAGCGTTCGCTCGCCCTCGATCCGGTGCCGAACGGCAATCGTCGAAGCCACGGCCATCTTGAATTCGCGAGATTGGCCGATTCCCGCCAACGGATGCCCGCCCGTGGGTAGGGATCGCAGCATCGCCCCCATGGTGTTCGCGGGAAGCATCTTGATGCTGCCGATCATCGAACTAAACGCGCCGAGGTCGAGATCCTCCTCGATCCAAAGGCGCAAGATTTTGCCGCGCCAACGGTCGACGCGAAAACAATCGAGCACGACGAAGCCGCCGCATATCGGAAAAAGGAGCAGCAACCCCAGCAGCGGCTCCGCGGACCAAGCGATGCCGGCCCAGACAAGAGCGGCAACGCCAACGATCGACACCAGCACGACGAGGTTTCGGAAATCGCGGGCGCGCAGATCGATCGTGCGAGTCGTCGAATCGAGGGCGTCTTTGATCGCGGCCATCGTTTGTTACCGAAACAGTCACGTCGGCTTAACGTCGACGATTCGCAAAAGTCCGGTGAGCCGACGTTTCTGAAACGCGACCCGAACGGCATCGTTCGACTTGACCGCGTCGAAGAGCGCCTTGGAAACGCTCCCGACGGCGTGCCGGCCGTCGATGTCGATCCGCAAGAGGAATTGTTCGGGCGTGACGTGCGGCACGGCGCGCGGAGTATTGTTGATGATGGTCGTCCGGTAGCCCTTCTCGAACTCCCGATACTCTCGATCCACGACCGTTCCCACCGCGTGGAGCGTTGGGAGACCGAGACCATCGGCGACCATGAACAGAACAAACAGGCCGAGGCCGCCCATGAAGACGAGACCGATGATGTAAGCGACGTCCACGGCTCAATGCTTCCTCAATGGCGAGCGAAACAACATCAAGGCGTTGGAGGATTCGCATCGAGGTGTTGGCGGAATACCTGAAAAGTAAAACTGACGTGGACGTAGGTGGAAACGATTTGCAGGTTGTCGAGCCCTTCGCTGCCTCCCATTGCCGGCAGCAATTTCCAAGAGAAGCATTGGTCGGGATCGGGACGGCCCAGTCCGCCAACCGCCCAGTCGTACTCCTTGAGCCGAGCCAGGAACGTGGCCATGTGGTCTTCGTTCTTGAGGAACTTCCGAAAGATCTCGTCCCATCCCAGCGCTGATTCCTCTTGCTTGAAACTCTCAACCCATACGATGGAGGTGGTATCCTTCGCGAGGTCGCGCTGATCATTCAACGGAACTCCCAGAAGATCGCCGAAAGCGTTCGACAAAAAGTAAAACGTCTTTCGGCACCCGGGCGGCGCGAACTGCTTCCATTCTTCGAGTTCGTTCCATTCAACGAGGCTTGGTCGTTGTTCCGGGATCCCTTCCAGGGGCAGCACGCGAAGCGCGCCTTGATAAAAGGTTCCCCCGTTCGCGACGGGATAAAAGTCGGCCAGAAAATCGGCGAGCCTCGCTCCATATCCGGCTTTTGTAACGGCGTCACGCACGTTCTTCGCGGCGACTTTCTGGACCGGGCCATCCAAAGCCGCTTGGATTTCGGGAATTGGCCAGTCGTACATTTTGCCCTCCTAGTAATGAATGCGCTCATAGCGGCTCTGCCGCGTCAAGGAATGGGTTTGCCATTTTGGTCGACCAGATCCATCATGGGCGTTCTTTGACCAGCGGGAAAGCCGCCGGGGCCGGGGTTGCTGCGAACCTGATGTCCTACCTGGGAACCCACGCTGCGGTTGACGCCGCTATCGAGCGGCTGAAGCGTTTGACCCAACAACCCGGTCGCGCGAACGTCGCCTGGATGGTCGGCGTCCTGCGAGCTAGTAAATCCGCCGCCGGCGCGGGCGGCCGCAGCCTCCTGATTGGCTTTCGGACGAATATTAGCATCGTAGTTTGCTTTTGTGGGAATGATCGCTTTTGGGTTTTGGCGAGCCTGGTTGAAGGAGTCTCGTTTCGCGATATAGTCTGCCTTGCTGCCAACCTTGGGATTAAACACTATGCGAAAGTGCGCGAATCCGCACGTCAGGCCAAGGGGATCGCGGAAGTTCACGGGATTGTTCGCACAATAGACGTACTCGTTCAAGCCTCCGAAAATACCGATCGGGTCCGGCTGAATCAATCGAGCCGTCTGAGGATCGTAATAACGGAACCGGTTTTGATAGAAGCCCGTCTCCGAATCGGCATATTGCCCAGGCGAGCGAAACGGACTCGAAACGATTGAGCCAGTCTCTGCGGTTACGGCTCCGAACGCGTCGTAGTCGACCCGCCACGTGATACTGCCTTGCGGACCTAGAATCTCTCGCGGAACAAGATTTTGGTCCGCGATGACGGCGTACCACGTCCCGTTGCTCCACTGGGCCAGTGGATTGTAACGGATGTTGAGATACTCGATGACGGACCCGTCCGCGCGCTTCTCCGCGCGCATCTGATGACCGGCCCAGACGAATTCCGTTTCGCCTTCCGTGCTCTTCTTGAAAACCCGCCGGGTAAACGCGTCGTATCCGTAGGCAATCGTGAGGCCGGCAGGAGTCACGACCTTTGCCAGCCGCTCGAGCGGATCATAACCGAGCACGGTATTCCCGGTCGATTCCTGGATTTCGGTCGTCAGACCGTTGGCGTCGTAGACGTAACGCCGTGTTTGTCCTGAAAGGAGTCGGTTGCCAAGGCTTGTGAATGGAGCGCCCTTGAACGAGCGAAGATTGCCGCAGGAGTCGTAGCTGATCGTTTCCTGGGGACCCACGGGCGGAGTGCGCTCGATCAAGCGGCTCCTGGCGTCGTAACGAAATTGGACTCGCCCCGAGCGTAAGTCCATCCGTCCGAGGAGATTGTCGGCGGCGTCATAACCGTATTCGCGCCGTGCCAGGGTCGTGCCGTTGGCAGACTTGACGACTTGTTCCGTCATGCGGCCGCGACTGTCGTAGGCGCGCGTTTCTTCCGAGCGCCCAGCGAAGATCCTCCGTAAGAGTTGGTCGGCTCCGTCGTAGGTCATTTCCTGCAAGGAGTCGTTGTCGTGCCGCATTCCGATGAGCCTGCGACGCAAGTCGTACTCGAATCGGACGTTCCCCCCCGGGCCTGAGACATACTGTTGGCTGAGGCAATTCCCTTCGGCATCGTATTCGTTCTTCACCACGTGGCCGCATTGGCTCTCGCTGACGACCGCCCCAACTGCGTTGTACGCGAACTCCACCTTGCTGGCAGGCGAGTCGGCGACTGTGATTCGTTCCCTCGAATCGTATTCAAAACGGGCCAGAACTTGTTTTCCCGACACGATTTCAAGGGTCCGCCCAACCGCATCGTACTTATAGCGGATGTCAGTCCCGTCCGGCTTGCGGATCGTTACGAGTTGGCCGCACGAATCGAAAGTGTACGTTTCCGTTCGGCCGTCGAAAAAGGTCTGCTCCACGACGGTCCCGAGAAGGTTGAGGCGAAACGTGCATCGATCGCCATTCTCGTTTTCGATGGCCGTCATTCGGCCTTCCTTGTCGTGCGACATCCGGACCGCACTACCGTCAGGGTTGATCCGTTCCACCATCGTACCGAATCGATCGTACCTGTAGTGTGTGGCATTGCCGACTTCGTCGGTGTCGCTCGTGATGTGGCCGTTGACGTCGTACGCAAAGCGAAAGACGGAGCCGTCGGCATTGGTGAGCGTCGTCAGATTGCCTCTGTTGTCGTAGGCATAGGCGGCAATCACGCCGCGGGAGTCGCTCTTCCGAATCAACTCGCCGCGAACGTCGTACTCGAAGCGGAGGAAGCCAAAAGAATCTCGCAGTTCGTGGGACCGACCGTCGGGCGCGTAGGAAAGGTCGGTTCGATGACCTCGCGGGGTGATCGCAGCGGAGAGTCTCCCTTGGGCGTCCCGTTCGTACACGGTACGGCTGCCGGCCTCGTCGGTGCGAGCGGTCAGATTGCCCTTGGTGTCGTATTCCCAGGTTTCAAAGGTGCCGTCCGCATGGATCATCTTGATGGGCAACTGAAGAGGACCGTACTCGAATTCCGACGTCCGGCCCATGCCATCCTGGATCTTCGTCAAGTGTCCAACGTCGTTGTACGTGAGAAGAAGAAAATGCCCTAACGGGCTTTCGCTGATGGCCAGTCGGTCCGCCGGGTCGAACGTATGCTTCCAAACGGCGCCGAGCGGGTCTTGTTCGCGAATGATCAATCCGCGGTCGTTTGCGTCGTAAATCCATTCCGATCCCTGTCCGTCGCGGACGCGCGTTCGGCGCGCGTTCTTTTCGAAAGTCAGAAACCGTTCGCTGAATCCGCCGTCGCCGAAGGTGTGGAAGCATCGGCCCTGGTCGTCGTATTCGAAATGGAACGTGGCGCCGAGCCGGTTGGTCTCGGAAATCAGGCGGTCGGCGTCGTCGTATCCATAGCGAATGGCGGCGCCGGAACCGTCGGTCACCGCGATCAGGCGAGACCGCGGATCGTAGGCGTACGAGACGAGCACAACGGGTTGGCGGCTCTTCGGGTCCACGAGTTCCACGCGCTCGATGAGCCCGGAAGAGTTGTACGTGATTTGGATGCGGCGAAGCGGCAATTGGTCGATGGCCACGAGGCGGCCCGCCGCATCGTATTCCAGCGAACTTCGTTCGCCGGTCCGGCGCACGAACTCAACGAGCCGCCAAACGGGTTGTGTCAGGTCGGCCTGCTCGAAATAATAGTTGACCCCTTCTTTCCAGGCCCAAACACGGTACCGGTTTTTCTCTTTGAAGAGTTGCATGCGATGGGGGCAATTCACCATGTCCTGCGTGACCGGGTCCGGCAAGAAGCCCGCTTCCCCGTCGTCGTGCACCAGCACCGTCAGCGGCGGCCTCTCGCGGAGATACATGAAGTAAGGACTCTGCCAGCCTCGGCCGAGGGCGGACAGCGTCAAATTGGAAGTGGAATAAAAGCGCGACCAGATGATTTCCCAGGGACCGGGGAACGTAAAGTCATGCCACGCGGTATAGACGACGCCGGTCATCACAGAGACCGGATGCCCGACACAGACTTCCCCGGTGAATGCTGGATTTTCCATGAAGCTCGTTCCGTTAGTGGTTTTGTCCTGCGGCAATGGCCCTGCCGGTGGCCGTTGCGGCTTTGTTGACGCCCTTCGATACACCCGCCTTGGCGGCGTTCACCGCGATCCCGCGGACCATCGCCATCAAACTCACCCCCACCATCACGTTAGTGAATCCCAGCACGGCGGCGTTGGGTACGAATTGCAAATCGCTGCACGAAGTGGCCATCAACGGTGCGACGAAACCCAGATTTCCGCCATTGACCGTGACGTTCGGGCTGCCGATGGCGGCCGAACCTTGATCGCCGGGAAAAGGGAGCGGCGGCAAAAGCAGTTTGACCCACGTTTGCCATTTGGTGTAGCTGTCGAAGGTTCCTTTGACCGTGTTCCAAACTGCCGCCTTCGACGAGGTATCGACCCCCGTCACGTCCTTGATGAAGGATTCAACCGCCGGCGGTTTGGGAATCAAAGACGAAATCGCCGAAATTGCGAGATTCGCGAAGAGGGTGAGCATCGCCAAACCGAGCGTCTTCGGCACACAAATGAGATGCCGCTTCCAATATGCCATCAGGTTGGTGAACGTTGGCGGCGCGGGCAGGCCCATGGGAATGTGAGCGCACATTCCCATGGCACCGACCGACAACGCCGGCATCCCGTTGATCAGGACGTTCATCTTGGGAAACGTCGGCGTGAACCACAGCAGAATGGGACCGAAATACGGGTGCGGCACCATGGGAATCGGCGCAGGAGCCGGCGGAATCATCACGGCGTGGAAGTCCAGGCCGATCACCATGTCGTTCAGTTTGGCCGCGGGAAAGAGTGGCATGTCATATCCTCCTCGTTGGAGTCCCGCCTTGAGGCGGCTCTTGCCAGCTAAAGCCGGGACTCCAACCGCTCATCCGTTCACGGTCACGTCGGCCTTTTTCATTTCGGGCAGCCAATCCGGGCCGGGGTACGGAAAGGCGGCGCGCCAGACGAGATCGATTTCGTTCTCACCGGTTCGAATCTGCACGGTGTGCATTTCGACTTTGACTTCCTTCGGTCCGTCGCCGAGGTCGAGAGTGATCGCGGGCCGATCGCCCGGAAGCTGGAAGACCAGGCTGCCGTCGGGAGTCAGGTTCGTCAAGCGGACCGTTTCGTCGCCGGACAAATACGGCACGGCGAGTCCGGGCGACGCGCCGTTGAAGAAGCGGAAATCGACCGTGGGCAGCGGGTGCGCATCGTAGAGCGCCTTGTGTTCGGGCGTCAGCAGCTTGCCGAATTCGGCCCGCAGCATCGCCTCGGTCGGTTTGTCCGCGGGCAAGAGGCCGGCCCAGCCGGCGCGCGGGTGCCAGTATTTGACGTACCAGCCGAAGCCGGTGGGGACGGGAAGTTTCGGCCAATTTTCGATTTTCCCGACGCACATGCGAGCGGGCGTCAAGAGGTCGTTGGGATCCTCGATGTTGGGGAGTTCCAGTCCCTCGATGGTGGCCTTGGTATTGGTGAGGGCGAACCCCTTTCCCAGGTGGTTCCGCGGGTAAATGTACTGACACAGTGGGTGGGTGTAGACATCGACGCCGCCGAAGGCGCGTTCGTAGCGAAGTTCCATCTGCGTGAACGGAGCGGGGTCGCCGAACACGGGATCGGCGGCCGCGCGATATTTGCACTGCCGGTCGCCGATGATCTTGACCTCCTTTTTCACCTGCCCAATCTGGAGGGACGCCGTCATTTCGCGGACTTGCTTGCCCTGGGGCGCAAACGCCGTTCCGTTCAGGACGACGTCGGTGGCCAATTTGTAGGGGATGAAATCGGCCTCGTATCGGACGGTCGTGTTCAGCGGGTCGCCGAAGTGTTTGTCGCCTCCAAACAACGGCTTGTCGTTCTCGGCGCGAACGCAGACGCCGGAGGGCACGATGGCGTAGCTCCGTTTGAGCAACACCGCCATGATGAACTTGCCCTCGGGCGTCTGCCCGGGGAGCAACGAGTGGCCGCCAGGTTTTTTGGGAGTCGGGGTCATGGCCACACCACCTCGGCCGCCAGCTCTTTCATCTGCGGCAGCCACTCGAATCCGGGATAACGCAGAGCCCCTCGCCAAAT
>JBAXFO010000226.1:0-7140 GCA_037139885.1 Planctomycetota bacterium | reverse complement strand
TCGGCAACAGCGATCCCGGCCCGCTCCCGTCGCCGGGCTTGGGTGGATTCATGGGCGCCGGCAGCAGCGCCAAACCGGCGAAACGAGATGGCGATGCCTCGATGATGTTTCAGTTATTTCCGAGCGTCGCGGGATGTCTGCCGCAAGCAGGGATCTTTGGGCACAGCTTCGGCACAGGCGGAATGTCCGTGGCGCTATGCGACGGTTCCGTACGCAACATTCGAGGCGATATGAGTCCGACGACGTTCGCGCGGGCCCTTTGCCCGGCCGACAAGCAAGAACTGGGACCGGACTGGGCCGACGATTAACCGCGTGTGGGTTTGCAGCCCGGCCGCAAACCGCCGGGCTGCTCCTCCCTGCCGAGAATTGAAACAGGAGTCCAACATGAATCGCAAAGCGGTTACGAAAATCGAATTGGCGGTTGTTGTCGCGATCGTGGCCATACTGGTTGGATTGCTCTTTCCGAGCGTCGAACGGGTTCGTGAATCCTCTTCGAGACTTCGAACGAACAGCAATCTGAAGAACTGCGCTCTGGCCACGCACGGGTATTTTGACAATTACAAAATTTTCCCTGACGGATTCGGACGTAATGTCAAGCTAGGTAAAAACCTGTCACTCTGGTCGCAGCTATTACCTTTTCTTGAAGCGGGTCCCGATCTGCAAAACGATGCCATGAACATCGTGCATGCCTATCAAGCCCCGTCCGACGCCATCACGACCGACTGGCGTGGCCTGGTCGGCTTCGCCGGCAACGTGCGGATATTCGGCCATCAGACTCTGCTCGAAACGCAGCAGCCTGTCAATGAGCCAGGCCAGGCCGTCACCATCGCCGCAGGGCCATTGATTTCTGGATTAACGCTGAAGGATATTGACGATGGCTCATCGAACACGATTCTGATGTCGACCCGTTACGCCAACTGTGCGGGGCAGAGAACGTGGTACGCGGCCGACGCGTTCGGCAATTGCGAACTCGGCCCACTCCCCTCGCCCGGAGTTGGTGGGTTCATGGGTGCAGGCAGCAGTTCTAAGCCGGCAAGTCGGATGGGCGATGTTTCGATGATGTTTCAGTCGGTTCCCACGGAGGCAGGTTGTCTGCCGCAAGCGGGGATCTTTGGGCACAGCTTCGGCACAGGCGGCATGTCTGTGGCGCTTTGCGACGGTTCCGTTCGCAATATACGTCCCGACATGAGTCCTACGACGTTCGCGCGGGCCCTTTGTCCAGCCGATAAGCAAAAACATAGCGCGGACTGGAGCGATGATTAAATGCGGGGGGGGGGGTGCCGAGGAATCACTCGGCGGACATGGTCTTGGCCATTACGGAGGATTACTCATGCATCGCCTTGGAGTCTCACGTGTCGGATTGATCGTCGTCCTCGGAATCGCGATCATTCTTACGTGTCTGATCTTTCCGGCCGTTTTGAAAATCCGAGAATCGGCGAGGCGACTGGCCACCAACAACAACCTCAAGCAATGCGCTATGGCGGTTCATGCCTATCACGACAACTTCAAAATTCTGCCCAATGTTTATGGGCCTTCTCCGAAACACAACAAAGACATTTCTCTTTGGGCAAGTTTGTTGCCGTTCATCGAATCGTGGCCGGTCGATCGGGCCGAAGCGCTGCTGAGCGAAGTGCCCAGTTATTGGGCTGCGTCCGATCCATTCACAACCGACTGGCGTGGCCTTGTCGGCTTCGCGGGCAATGTTCGTGTATTCGGACATCAAACCCTGTTGGCAAACAAGCAACCTGTCGACGAGCTCAGCCGTTCGGTTGAAATAGCCGCAGGACGGATGATCAGCGGCTTGTCCCTCAAAGACATCACGGACGGAGGGGCGAACACGATCTTGATGTCGACTCGTTATGCGAACTGCGGCGGCCGGAAAACGTGGCTTGCCGCCGATATTGCGGGCCGTTGCGAGTTGGGTGAATTTCCGTCTTCGGGTGTGGGCGGATTTATGGGGGCGGGCAGCAGCGGCATGCCTGCAAGTCCAAATGGCGATGTCTCGATGATTTTTCAGCTAGCTCCGACGGAGACTGGCTGTTTACCGCAACCGGGCGTCTTTGGCCACAGCTTTGAAATTCGTGGCATGTCCGTCGCGCTTTGCGATGGAGCCGTGTACAACATTCGTGCGGATATCGAACCGAGAACGTTCGCACGGGCGTTGTGCCCGCGCTGGCGTCCATTCGAAGTCGATTAGCGTGATTGCCCGCATGAGTTTCACGGGAGAGAACTTATTTACTTCTCCTCATGCACCACTTTGCCGCCGACCATGGTCATGAGCACGCGGGTTTGCGACAACCCCTTGAGGGGGCAGGTGAGGTAGTCGCGGTCGATGACGATCAGGTCGGCGAGTTTGCCGGTTTCGAGGCTGCCTTTGTCGGCTTCTTCGTGGTGGAGGTAGGCGTTGTTGATGGTGTAGAGGCGGAGGGCTTGCTCGCGGGTGAGGGCGCCTCGGCGACCGAGAACGCCTTGTCGACGGTGAGAATCTTCGCGTTCCGGATGATCGTGTCCGCGACCCCCTCGGCCGGGCCGACGCCGACGACTGCGAAATCGACGCAACACACAGCCACGATCGCGGCGAGGAGAAAGGCGTAGGGTTTCATGGGGAAGGTGAACTCCGAGAACGAAACGGGCGGGATTCCGTCGGGGGATGCAGATTATTACGAGACCGCGGCGCCATACCAGAATATTATGTCGGAATCGAGCGTCGCCCGATGTTTGAAGCGAATAGCAAAAGGGGCTTGTCATGGTTCGCGTTTCGGTCGTTGCGTGTGGGGTCGCATTGTCGTGTCTGGCGTTGGCGTGGGGAGTGCCTGTGCGGCCGGCCGTGCCGAATTTCGACCGGCTGAAGCAGGAGTCGATCAAGAAATGGTCCGGCGCCGAAGCGCTGATCATCGGCACATTCCAACAGGCGATTCCCGGCCCGGTCGGTCTTTCGCAACCGCCGCTGTATACGTTTCGCTTGCAGGTCGCTCCCGAGAAGATCCTCCGCGGGCCCGCCAAGCTCGACAATCCGCTGAACGCCAACTTCTCGATTCATCAGCTGGAAGCGCCGACGTTTCCGGGGCCGAATAAGAAGTGCGTGATCGCTCTCAAATCGGTCCGCAAGATTTGGATCGTGCAAAATTTCGCGGAACTGACCGACGAATCGCTCGAACAAGCGTCGCTCGCCGTCGCTTTTCCGCTCGGCTGGACCATTCAAGACGGCAAGCTGAAGTCGCCCTGGGCCGCCGTCGGCAAACCGGGACAAGGCGAAGGGTCTGCGTGCGCCGTCACGGGCCGACCCGTCTTGCTCGCGGGCGCCATCGCCTTCGATGCCCAGCCCGTGCCCCCCGTGAAGAAGTTCGAATTCAAAAATCCCGACGGCGACGGCGACTACAAGCTGACCGTGAAGAACGACACGGCCGAGGAAATCGAAGTCCCCGCGCTGCTGACCGACGGCAAAACGATTCACTGGAACGATTCGATCGTCATTCGCATTCAAGAGAAAGCGTACCCCATTCCGGGATCGGTCGGGGCGTTCGCCGGTTTGAAGCCGGTGATTCTGAAACCGGGCGAGACGGTGACGGGCACGATCAACGCGCTCGACCTTGAAGGCCCCAGCTGGCCCCGCGGCGGTTCGCGGGTGGAGTTCCAATTCTGCCTCGGCGAACGCAGCGTGACGGAATCGTTTTATTATTTCTCGAACCATCACGACCCGATTCGCGCCGCTCGGAAGAAGTGAACCTCACAGCCGGTCGTAGGACTCGATTCGTGCCCGTTTTGGCGCGAATTGGTCGGTTGAGTCGAATAATTGCTCGTTACAGGCATCCAAGGTTGCCCAAGTTTCGGCTTTTTTGCTTGAAATTGTCGGGAAGGGAGTTACGATGTTGGGGTCCCCAAAGAAAAAAGCGTCACTCCCGCTCCGCCCGAACATCGCGAAGTCCCAGCTTCGTAATTTGGGAAGATCAGGAAAAAGGGGAGACTTCGGTAGAATTTTTGCGATTAGTATGATTTTCTGCTTGCAATGCGTCTGCAAAATGAGTCAAATAGATAACCGAAGCGACGTCGATGCAAGTTGGTTCGCTCAAGGAAGCATGTCCGTCGGGACGTTGGGGGTTGAGTGAGGCTTCGTGGCCTTGCTGAACCTATTTTCGATCGAGTGTTTGTTGGGTCTGGTAGCCTTTTAGTCTCGTTTTATTCTTTCCTGCTTGTTCGTGCAAGCAAGAGACTTTGGGTCGCCCGTCCTATTTTTTCTACAAAGGGTTCCAATCCATGTTCAAGCAATTGTGGAATGATGACGCCGGCTTCATCATCAGCACCGAACTCCTCCTGATCTTCACGATCCTGGTGCTCGGTCTGGTCGCCGGCCTCGTGAACGTTCGCAACGCCGTTCTGGCCGAGCTGACCGAAGTCGCCAACGCGATCGTGAACATCAACCAAGGTTACTCGATTACGTCGGTCACCGGTTGCGGCGGCTCCACCACGGGTGGCGGCCTTGTCGACACGATCGGCACCTCCACGATCACGCAGACCGCTGCCACGTTGACCACCGTCAACATCACGCTCTGCCCGTGATTTTTCGTTGGGGCCCTGAACCTGGATTTTGGCGTGTCCAAAATCCAGGTTTTGCCTCATCTGCCGGCGTCAAGTTCGGCAACTGCGAAGCCATAAGTTGGATTGCTGGCATTTGTCGGGTATGATGGAAGGTGAGTTCGTCGGCGCCCCAATTTCTGCGGGGGTGGCGGATTGACCGATGGGATAGGTTCGCTGCACATCTCCCATTTGTTTGGCCGCCGGGCGAAGCTCTTAACGGGCTTCCGAGATGAATCCGCATTCTGTCAGACATTCGGCTCCGCGGAACACGGAATCTCATGGTCAGGCAATTTTTCCCCGATCTCGTTTTTGGATGGGCATTTTATAGCGTCCTCGTTTCGCTCCTGGCGATTTCGTCGGTGATCGACTTTCGCAGCCTGCGTATTCCGAAGGCGTTGACGGGAACTTGCTTGGCGCTGGGATTGGCTTTTAACCTTGCTCGGGGTTTGTGGTTAGGGCTCCAAGATAAAGTTGTTTGGAAACTGGATGCAGGGCCTTGGCTGGGGACATTCGACGGCATACTATTCAGCGTCGCGGGGTTCGCCACCGCCTTCGCGATTTTCTTTGTCCTCTGGTTTCTGAAGGCAGCTGGCGGAGGCGATGTGAAATTGTTCGCCTCGGTCGGAGCGTGGGTTGGCCCCTGGTACATTGTTTTTTTGATGGTCGGTTCCGTGATCGTGGTTGTCCTGATCACGCTGGGGATGATGCTGTACAGCATGGTGACCGCGGGCTTCTCGAAGACGCGGGACTCGTTTTCCCATAAAGGGAGTCAGAAGGCCGTGCAGAGCGGCCGGCGCGGTTCGCGCCGAGGGCCGACGTATTCGTTTCCCTTGGCGTTTGCGACGGCTCTGATCATGTTGTTGGTGTTGTCGCGCGATCTCGGTTTGACCGGATCGGTCGAAACGGCTTTGCCGCCTGTGAGCCAGGCGCGCTGAGGTCGCAGCGGGAAGAGATTCATGCGGAGGCGAAATTCCAGTTTGGCGAAGCCGCAGCCCCGAAAAGGGGCGCTCATGGCCATGGAGTTTTTGCTGGTTTTTCCGTTGATGATGGCGATATTCTTTGGTACGGTTGAGTACGGGCTTTTATTGGCGGCTGAAGCGAGGTTATTTAACGCGAGTCGCGAAGGAGCGCGAGTCGCTGCGGCGGGTGGGAATCTTGAAGACGTTCGTGCCGCGGCCCGAACGGCGCTCCTCACAGGCGAGGTGTCGCGGGTGGATATTCAAGCGGTTTTGACCAATCCGCCGAGCAGTTCGAATCCGGTTTTGCCAGGAGGCCAGGTCGCTGTGGTCGTGTGCGCCCCCGCGCGGGCGTTGGTGCCGGATTTTCTCCGGTTTATCGGATTGTCCCTTGCCCATCGGTGCCTGGTTGGACAAACGGTGATGCGGAAAGAGTGACGATCTTTCCGGTTCGCCTATCAGGATTCACCATAAAATTGAGAAGTCTCAATGCGAGCAAGTACTCTCTTCGGCCTGACAATCGCCATCCTCATCGGCATGGCGGTTGTTTTCGGCGTCAAGTCGGCGGGTCTCTTCAGTGCGAAGATTCCCCCGGTGAATCCGCAGCTGCCCAGCATCCTGGTCGCTCAAAGCAATCTCTTCGAAGGCCATGCTCTGTCGGCGAACGATGTCATGGTTCGCCCCATCGACCCGTCCGAACGCGAGCATTACGAGAACAATAAGCGCAAATACATGCCCGCTTTCCCCGGAGCGGTCAATTTTCGCGTTCTTTCGCGGCACGTTTACGCCAACGAACCGCTGCTGAAAGAACACTTCAAAGACATGGGCATCCCCGATTCGTTCTCCAATGGCTTGCTCCGGCCCGGTTACAAGGCGGTCAATTTGCAAGTGCTTCGCGAAGACGCCGGCGGCGGCGTCATTCGTAAGAACGATTATGTCGACTTGCTGCTGACCACGACCATTTGCACCGATCCCAATTGCACCAATCCCAAGTCGGCCACGGCTCCCCTGGCGCTGGGTTTGAAAGTCATCGTCAAGCAAGACAGCATTTTCACCCGCATGCAAGCCCTGCCTGAAGATAAGCCGATGTCGTTCACGATCGAAGCGAATCCCTATCGCGCCGCCCTGATCGAGTTCGCCAAGCGCCGCGGCCGAATCACGCTCGTGCCGACAGGGCCCCCCTCGTCGAAGGGGGACAAGCTCGGCCCGAACGCCGTCACCGACGGCAAGGACGAGGAACGCCGCATTATTCGCTTTCAGGAAGGGAACTCGATCAATGATCGGGATCTGGAAGAAATCTTCCGCCTCGGATCGATTCCGTTGCCTCCGGGCCCGATCGTCGTCGAGCGGTTGCGAGGTCTGTATCCCGACCGGGCGCATGTCTTCCCGGGTCAGGGTCAAGGCGACAATCGATCGGGCTACGAGTACACGTTTCAAGCGCCCGATAGCTATGTTCCGTGCCCGACGTGCCCGGGCGGCAAAAGAAAAGTCGTCAACTAGTGCATCATCGCGGCTCAATTTCCGGTTGAGGCGAGCCGGCGGGCTTGCCCCGGCGGGATAAACCCGCCGGCTCACCCCGAAAATTTTGCATGGACTGGCGCCAGGGTGG
>JBAXFO010000225.1:0-7167 GCA_037139885.1 Planctomycetota bacterium | reverse complement strand
GAGAACGCGGACTTGTGCGAGGGGGTTCTCCCATGGGGAAGGCGAAAGAGAACGCCGGCGACCTGATTCATCGCGCTCAGACGGCCTTGCAGCAGCGGCACCACCAAGAAGCTCGGGCCTTCTTTTTTCAGGCGCTCGAGATCGACCCCGACCATGCCGACGCCCATTACGGGTTGGCCACGGTGGCGTTTCACCAGGGAGACGTGCTCGCGGCGGTCTACCATTTCCGCGCGGCGATTCGCCGTGAGCCGGGGCGGGCCGGAGCGTATGTCAACCTGGGAGCTCTCTACAATCATCTTGGCCGCGATGACGACGCCCTCGCGATTTTGCGCAAAGGCATTCAGCTCGATCCGTTGCGGGCGGAAGGATTTTACAATCTCGGTCTGGTGTTGCGCAAGCTGAACCGCGTCGACGACGCCGCGGCCGCCTATATGGAGGCGGTGCGCATCCAGCCCGGCCTGGGCGAAGCGCATTTCAATCTTGCGAACCTTTATCTCGATGCCGAGAGTTTTCCCGAGGCGATCGCGCAGTATCGCGAGGCGCTGAAGGCGCGCTCGAATTGGCCGGCGGCGCGGCAAGGGCTCGCCATCGCGGAAGCCGCCCTGCGCGAACAGGACGGCGTCGTCGCGCTCACGCCACCGCCGGCGGTTGACGCGACGCGCCTGGTCGATCCCGTCGCGCACCATCAACTGCTTTCGCAAATCAACCACGCCGTCGCCGCGTCCGATGCGCTCGCCAAGAGCTTGGGCGGCGATGTCACTCAGCAATTAGAAGCCGCCCTCAAAGACCTCGGGCAGTGCTTCCTGCGTTCGGACACTCCCGGCTACATTCTCGTGAAACGCCTCGAAGTTTTCGAGTCGGCGGCTGCGCGCCTCAAGCAAACCCATCAGGAACTCGACGGACTGAGCCAGCAGGTTGCGAAGTGGGGCGAGGAGCTGAAAGGGATTTGAAACGTCAGCGGCAGGCCGGCTTGTGTCGGCGTTCGCGCCGGCGGAAGAATTGCCGTAGCGCTTCGAGGTGAGAGCCGTCGGTCGAAATGCCGATCCAATCGGCGCCGGCCCGACGCACGGCGTGGCTGAGTTGTCGAACCCGCTCCGCCATGCGGGCCCGATATTGATCGCGAATGGCGACGTCATGCGTATCGAGCACGAGGGCGCCTCCGGTGTCGGGATCGCGCAAGGCGAGCATGCCGACATCGGGTAAGGCGGATTCCCACTCGTCTTGCGGAAACAGCGCAATCACATCGTGCCGTGCCGCGATCCAGCGCAGCGGGCGTTCGTAACCGGGCAACGCGAAATCCGAGGCGACGAAGACGAGCGCGCGGCGATGCAGCACGCGCTGGATGGTCTGTAAGCCCGCCCCCATACCCGATTCTGAAACACGTCGCACATGTCCGGCCAGCGGTTCGCCATGGCTGGCCTGGAGGAGATCGCGCAGGAGCCGCAGCGCGTGCCGCGTCCCCTTGCGCGGCGGAATCAATTTCTGCACGTTGCCCGCGCTGAGAAGCAGGCCCACGCGGTCGTTGTTGCTCACCGCGGCCAACACGATGAGGGCGAGAGTTTCGGCCGCGCACTGACGCTTCGTGCGTACGCCGCTGCCGAACGCCATGCTTTCCCCCAGATCGAGGGCGAGCATCACGGTGAGTTCGCGTTCTTCGACGAAGCGTTTGATGAAGGGTGTGCCGATGCGGGCGGTGACGTTCCAATCGATGGCCCGGACATCGTCGCCGGGCTGATATTCGCGGACTTCTTCGAACGCGATGCCGACGCCTTTGAAGACGCTGCGATACGCGCCCCCCAGCCAATCTTCGACGGCCCCGCGCGCCCACAGATGCAGGCGACGGACCTTGGCGTTGAGCGTGGCGGGAATCATGGCGAGGGTCACGTCGCCAGCCGGAGGGTCGATACGTTCGACGAGCCGACGCTGACTTTGCGGGTGTCGGACTGCATTTCCTGCAAGATGCGTTGTTTCATCTTGAGGAAGACTTCGGCGATTTCGGGATCGAACTGTTTGCCGCGTTGTTTTTCGACTTCGGCGAAAGCCGCTTCGGCGGGCATGCCCTGGCGGTAAGGGCGATCGGAGGTCATGGCGTCGAAGGCGTCGCAGACGCCGACGATGCGGGCCAGGCGGGGGATGTTCTCGCCGGCGAGGCCATCGGGATAGCCGAGGCCGTCCCAGCGTTCGTGATGCGAGCGCACGATGGGGATGACATCGGCGAGGTCGCCGACCTGTTCGAGGATCTTGGCGCCCTTGGTGGTATGCGACTTCATGATCTCGAATTCTTCGCGCGTGAGCTTGCCTGGCTTGCGAAGGATGGCGTCGTCGATGCCGATCTTGCCGATGTCGTGCAGCGGCGTGCCCATGCTGATCAGCTTCATATCTTCCGGCGACAGATCGAGCTGCTGGCCCAGAAGCATGGAATATTCGGTGACGCGGACCGTGTGCCCGCCGGTGTACGGATCGCGCAATTCGACGGCCTGGGCCAGCATCGCGATCGTATTGAGGAACAGTTCGCGTTGCTTCTTCAAAAGCTGCGCGCTCTCGATGCCGGCGGACACATGGGCGGCCAGGGCGTCGGCGAGGTGCAGTTCATCTTTCGAAAACGGATTCTGCAACGGCCCGCGATCGAGATGCAAAACGCCCAAACGTTTTCGCGGCGTGCGGAGCAGGATGCAGAGGATCGACGCCATCGTCCCTTCGGCGATGCTGCGGGCGCCGGCGAGTTCGGGATCTTCTTCCGCCGATTGACACAAGATCGATTCGCCGCGCGTGAACGAACGGAGCGCCAGATTTTGGCTGAACCCCGGCCGGCTCGGAATCTGACTTTGGCCTGTGGCGAGAGCGCGCAAGCGCAGCGGGCCGGTGGGGCTGTCGGCAAGAACGATGGCGCCGCGCTGGGCGTCGAGCGTGCTGACGGCGTCGTTCAAAATCGTATGGAGAAGGTCTTCTTCGCTTTCGAGGTGAACGAGATGGTGTCCCGCGCGGAGGAGCGCGAGGAGCTGTTCGCCCGGGCGCGGCGACCGTTCGCGATCGAAGGCCAGGCCATTGAGAGCGTCTTCCCAGCTGCAATTGGTGACCGACTGGATAAAGAGTTTTTCGGACGGATTTTCCTTCTCGGCTTCGTCCTCGGCTCCGTCGGACAGATGGTCGACGACGAAGGTGACATTGCCGCAGCGGACGATGTCGTGCGCGCGGACGGGATATTCGCCGGGGCCAAGGCGGGTGCCGTTGACGAAAGTGCCGTTGGTGCTGCCGAGATCTTTGATGCGCCAGCCATTGGCGGTGGGGCGAATTTCGGCATGGCGGCGGCTGACCGAACTATCGTCGAGAACGATTTCGAGAGTCGCGAGCCTGCCGGCGCGGACTAACGATTCGTTTTCCCAAATCTTTCCGTCGACGTCGCCATTGACGCCGCGGAGGCGAATTCGCCGCTTGCCCACGGAGGTGTTCCCTTCGCGAAAGTTCAACCGCACCTCCCAATTCATGGAAATGCGGCACCTCATTTCGATGAGATGACTCACTCAACTATAAGTCAAAACAGGCGATGATGCGACGATCGCCCAGAATTTTGAAAATTACCTTCTTGTAAGGCAACTTTCGAGTCCAATTTTCTGGACCTGGGAGCCCGGGGGATTATCATGGAGTCTGAGCGTTCGCAGGAGCATTGTCCCGAATCGCGAGGGCATTTCCTAGCGGATTCTGTCTGCCGCAGCTTAATTCCCACCCCATGCCTCGAAAGGCCAATTCATGTTCGCCATGTTCGGACGTCGTTTCGCTGTGCCGTTTATGCTGGCGGCGGTCGCATTTTTTTGTGTCGGCGATGTCAGCTGGGCGCAAAAAAAGAAGCCCGCCCCTGCCGTGAGCGCCGGAACGCCGACGCTCGACTTTCCGCTGCCGCTGGGCTGTCAACGGGGAGTCGCCACCGAAATGATCCTCACCGGAACCAACTTGCTCCCGGCCGGACAGCTCTGGGCCGGCTTTCCCGGCAAGTTCGAAATCGTCGATGATGAAGCGCTTAACGCCGCGGGCAAAGTGAAAGTTCTCGTGACCGCGCCGGCTGACGCGCCGCTCGGGCTGTATCCGATCCGCCTGGCCGCCGAAGGGGGATTGTCGAACCTGCGTCTCATCGCCGTCGATGAATTGCCGCAGATTGTCGACAACGGCGCCAACCAAGAGAAAGCGAAGGCGCAAGCCATCTCCGCCCCCTGCGTGGTCGCGGGCAAGATCGAAGCGGAAAAGAGCGACTACTACAAGTTTTCCGTGAAGGCCGGCCAACGCCTTAACTTCGAAGTGCTCGGCCGACGGCTGGGGAGTCCGATCGATCCGTGCCTCTCCCTTTACAGCGATAAATCTCCTCGCGAGATCGCTCACGATAACGATTCGCCCGGCTGCCAGGGAGACCCGCGGCTCAGCTATACCTTCAAGGAAGGGGGCGATTACGTCGTCGAAGTTCGTGATGTGCTCGGTCGCGGCGGCGCCGATTACGTCTATCGCCTGCGCATCGGCGATTTCCCGCTGGCGACAGCGACCATACCCATGGCGGCCAAGGCCGGAAGCAAGGTTCAAGTGCAGTTCGCCGGGCCGAGCGTCGAGGGAGTGAAACCGGTCGATGTCGCCGTGCCGAGCGGGCCCGTGGGAGGCGTCGTCTGGGTGACGCCGAAAGCCGGGGGGCAATCGGGCTGGCCGACGCCGCTGGTCATCAGCGAGGACGAAGAAGTCGTCGAAAAAGAACCGAATCAGAAGGCCGACGAAGCGACGCGAATCTCCCTGCCCGGCGGTGCGACGGGACGCTTCCTCCAGGGCGACGAGATTGATCTTTATGTCGTCGCGCTCAAAAAGGACCAGAAAGTCGCCATCGAGGCGCAGACGCTAGAATGGGGTTCGCCCACGCTCGTCTATTTCCTCGTCAAAAATCCCAAGAGCGGAGCCGAACTCGCCAAGAGCAACCCCGGACTCGTGCCCCCGCTCGATCAGCGCCTGGAATTCACCGCGGCCGAAGATGGCGATCATCTCATCGAAGTGCAACATCTGCTTTATCAGACGGGCCCGGCGGAAGCGTATCACCTGAGCGTGCGGCCCACAGCGCCGAGCTTCGAGGTGATTTTGTCGACCGACAAGACCGAGGCGGCCGCGGGATCGATCGCGCCGCTGCCGTTCGCCGTTGTACGTAAGAATTTCACCGGGCCGATTGAAGTCCGGGTCGTGGGGAGCGAACCGCCCGTGAGCGCCAAAATGACCGGTTCGCAGACTGCGGGCATCTTGCTGCTGCCGTCGAAGGCGGACGCCAGCCTCGGCGCCCGCAGCATCGTCGTCGAAGGCAAGGCGACGATCGATGGCCAGGTTGTGACGGTCATCGGGCACGCCAAGCCGTCGGTTTCGAAGGCTCTCGCCGACCTGACGTTTCTGCCGATGCACGTCGCCGCCAACATCGCCGTCGGCGTCAAAGGAAAGGCGCCGTTCCAGCTGGCGGCCAAGGTCGATCCCGTCGACCCCACTCCCGGCAGCCCCGCCACCGTCACCGTGACGGTCACACGCAGGGACGGATTCACGGGCGAAATCGTCATCAATCCTCCTGCGGGGTTGCCCGCCAACGTCGGGGCGAAAGCCGTTCCCATCCCGGCGGACAAGACCGAAGTGAAGTTCCCGCTGGATGTGACCGCCAAGGCGGCGCTCGGGGAATATTACCTGCTCATCACCGGCAAAGCGAAGGCGGACAAACGCGACATCGTGAGCGACCCGACGGTGTTGCCGTTCGTCGTCGCCGCCCCGTTCGAACTGAGCGCCGAGCCAAAAGACGTGACCCTCGCCCCCGGCGGCAAAACGAAGCTGACCTTGAAAGCGACTCGCAAAGCCGGCTTCAAAGGCCCCCTCGCGATCGACGTGAAAAATCTCCCCGCCGACGTGACCGCCGACAAGGCGACCCTCACCCCCGAACAAACTTCCGTCGACATCCAACTGACTGCCGGCGCCAAAGCCGTGCCGGTCGAACGCATCGACCTCGAAATCGTCGGTGTCGTCACCGCCACGCCGAACCTGTTCCGCGCCGCTCCGCCGGTGGCGCTGCGAATCGGTAAGAAATAGAAGAGCGAATTTTCCAAGCGTCTTCGTCATTCGTTCCTTCGAAATTCGACATGGCCCGCAGGAGTCTTCATGAATCTCTTCGACAAATTCCAACAAGGCCTCACGTATAACGACTTCCTCGGTCGCTACGGCTCCGATGTCCACAAGGAGCGTTGGAAGGCGTTTCATGCGACCGTGAAGCTCACGCCTGCGCAGACGGAACTGCTCGGCAGCTTCACGCGCGAGATGAATGTGCTGTGCATGGCCGGGGCCTGGTGCGGCGATTGCGTCAATCAATGCCCCATCTTCGACTGTTTCGCCGCCGCCTCTCCGGTCTTCAAACTGCGCTTCGTCGATCGCGATGAACATGCCGATCTGCAAAGCCTGCTGCGCGTCAACGGCGGTAACCGCGTCCCCGTCGTGATGATCTTCAGCGAAGACGGGGAAGAAGTCGCCCGCTTCGGCGACCGCACGATTTCGAAATATCGTCAACTGATGAAAGACCAGACCGGCCCGAATTGTCCCACCGGCATCACCATCGGCGCCGATCCCCTCACCGCCCAGGTCACTCAAGACTGGCTCGACATCTTCGAACGAGCGCAGTGGATCCTGCGGCTCTCCTCGCGTTTACGGCAGAAACACAACGATTGATTTCGCGTGAACGACGCGTCGTCATCTTTCATGAACGAGCTAATAGCTGTTCGGTGGTGGAGGGCTTCCGGGTGGACAAGGTACTGCTCGTCGCGGAGCGTGGGGATGAGCGGTTCGAGATCGTCGATGACGGCGGCGGAGCAGGATTGCTGGTGTTCCGCTACGCCGCGGGTCACAACACGCACGACTACCTCCAAGATGACGTTCCGATGTGTCAGCGGTGCGCAGAAGCGGAGTGGGGGCTGGCTCCCGCGGCTTGGCGGCGCGCTGAGCCCGGCGAGCGGCCGCTGTGGCAAAGGCACGCCGAAGCCGGCGCTGCCGCAGACGGCGAGGGCACGTAGGCTTTCCCAGATTCGTAGCTCTCTCGGCGCCCGCCCCTGCTGAGCTGTGTCGTTAGCTAACAGCTGTTAGCTCGTGCTCATTTCTTTTCTATTCGTTCTTCGCTGAACAAAGATA
>JBAXFO010000224.1:0-7177 GCA_037139885.1 Planctomycetota bacterium | reverse complement strand
CGCCAATTCTGCGTTCGAAACGGGGGCCTCTTCCATGCGGGTTTGCGGTTCGGGGAGCTCTGCCTCGATCGCCTCTTCGGCGGCTTCGATGGCGATCTCGGATTTTTCCCACGGTTCCTGATCGAGCGTCGGCTGTTGACTGTCCGCGGGCCACGAACGCTCCATGGCGTCGGGGGACAAGTCTTCTTCGAACACTTCGACGGTTTCGAAATGCTGATCGACGACGAGGGGAACGTCGAGGGGCTCTTGACGAGGCAAATCGTCCGGAGCGATCAGGTCGTCGAAGTCGTCGTCTTTCGGACGTCGGGGTCGGTCGCGGCCCGGACCGCGATCGCGATCGCGCGGCGAGCGGCGGCCGCCACGTTCTTCGCCGTAACCGTCGAGGTGGCGGTAGTAAGCGGGCTCGACATCGGAGACGTGCAGGAAGCCGTTGCGGCCGACGCCGAAATCGACGAAGGCGGCCTGGATGCTCGGTTCGATGTTGACGATGCGGCCTTTGTAGATGTTGCCGACATAGCTTTCATGGCTGGTGCGTTCGACGTAGAGCTCTTCGAGGACACCATCCTCCAGAATGGCGATGCGGATTTCCTCCGGTTGGAGGACGTTGATGAGCATTTCCTTCTTCATGAGAACCTTTCAGGTTACGAGTCGAACGACAACGGATTGGCGATGAGGGACGTGGGCATGGGCGCACGCCTGGGTTCATCGTCGGATTCTGCGTCGTTCTGGTTTTGGGAGGCCGGCGCGGCGACCGCGGCGGCGGCGAGATCCGGCACGAAGCGTTCGTGCTCGGGTTGTTCGCCCAGGAGTTCGAGATGCACGCGTTCGAACACGGCCCCTTCTTCAAGAAGGCGGCCCAGACCGAGCGCTGCAACAATTTCTTCCGGACGGGCGGAGCCTTGCGGCGCCACCCACAAAGTCATCGACAAAGACGTTGAATCCGCCGTCAGCGAGTCGACAAACGGCCGGATGTTAAGCCGGCGACGCTGCGGACGCGTACGGAGGATCCAATGTTCGGCAAGCGCAAGGAACGTTTCGATGCGCTGAGAGAGATCGAGAATTGGCGAGCTCCCCGGAGGCAGGGGGGAAGCTTCATCGCGCGCAAGCGGTTCCAACGGAGCGAGCGGCGACAGACGATAAAACATGCGGCGAACTTGCGACGACGGCTTCTTGTCGAGCGTCTGTCCGTGCGAAAACGATAACCCTGCCGGAGCGACTCGATTGAGCCGTTCACGCAGTTCGTCGATTTCGAGCTCGTGAGTCAATTCGACGTCGAAGACTTCATTGCGGCCGATGACCCCGAGGGCCAGCGACAGCGCGAACGACATTTTGGGTTGCGGATGAAAGCCTTGGGAGACGGCGAAGGGGATCTCGGCCCGGCGCATCATTCGTTCGAGAACGTGCATCAGGTCGTGATGGCTGACGAGCCGCAAATCGCCGAATTTCGCGAATCGCAATCGGTAACGATAGCGCGGCGTCGGTTCGCTTGCAGCGGGCGCGGAGATGGCGAGACTCTCGGTCGGCATGGCCGATCCCGCCCGGAGACCGGGCGTGTAACGGAAGCGGTCCGATCATGCCCTCAAGGGGACCATGATCGGCCGATGCGATGGGCCATCCTCAGCGAAGTGAGTAACGAGAACCGAAGAGAGAAGGACCTGATCTGTCGCCCCGGGAGTTTCAACCGGGAAAAGCCGTTGTCACGAACTTTAGGCAAGCTGATAACCTGCCCCACGACGGGTTCAATTCTGTCTCTTGTTTTGGAAACCAGCCTCGCTGAACGCCGAATGGAGTCGCCGCCTGGGGGCGGGATGATGACATCCGACTCGTTTTCGAGCGTGCGGGCAACCGATTCCGTTCGGGTTCCTCGTTAGTTGTACACCTCGGGGAGGATGCGGCGGGTCTGTTCCCGCAAGTAATTGTTCACATCGCGTGCGGTGTCGTGCCGCAACGCTTCCTGGGCTACCTGTTTGGCTTCATCCAATGTTATCGACCGGATGATCTTTTTGATCTCCGGGATGTTTTGCGGCGTCACGCTGAGTTGCCGCAGTCCCATGCCTAAGAGTAGCATGGTGTACATGGGCTCGCCAGACATTTCCCCGCAAACGCTGACCTGAACCTGGTGAGTTTGCGCCGCTTGTACCACGCGTGCGATTAAACGCAGCACGGCCGGGTCTCCGGCGGTGTACAGCGACGCGACCGTCTCATTGGTCCGGTCGGCTGCTAGGGTGTACTGTATCAGATCGTTCGTGCCGATGGAAAAGAAATTTACCTCGCGCGCCAGTTCGTCGGCCATGATCGCCGCGGACGGCACCTCGACCATCGTCCCCACGGGCAATTTGCGGTTGAAAGGAATCCCCTCTTCTTCGAGATCTTCCTTCACTTCCGCCAGGATCATTTTGCACTGCCGAATTTCGAGCAGCGTGCTTACCATCGGAAACATGACGCGGACATCGCCATACGCGCTGGCCCGCAAGATCGCGCGAATCTGCGTTTTGAACAGCGTCAGATTTCGCAGGCAAAGTCGGACGCTCCGCAACCCCAGCGAGGGATTACGCTCAAGATGATGGTTTTCGATGCGTTCGACGAACTTGTCCGCGCCGAGATCGAGCGTGCGGATGATGACCGGGCGCTTGCCCATGGTCCGTACGACCGTCATGTACGCATCGACGTGCTCTTGCTCGTCGGGATGGGTCGTTTTGTTCAGGTACAGAAACTCGGTGCGATACAGGCCGACGCCCTCGGCTCCACGATCCAGGCAGTGGGCGGCTTCGGAGGGAAATTCGATATTGCCCATCAGCTGGATCTTGACGCCGTCCTTCGTCTCGGCGGGGAGATCGCGAAGCTGTTGCAAGCTCGACGCGAACGTGCCGAACGATTTCTTGGTCGCTTCGTAGCGCTCGCGGGTTTCTTCATCGGGGTTCAGGATGACGAGGCCGCGATAGCCATCGACGATGATTTCGTCGCCGCCGGAAACATCCATCAAGAACTTGCCGACGCCCACCACCGCAGGAATTTCGAGCACGCCCGCCATGATGGCCGTATGGCTCGCCCGGCCGCCGACTTCGGTAGCGAAGCCGATCACGTTTTTCGGATCGAGCGCGGCGGTTTCGCTGGGGGTCAGGTCGTGAGCCAGCACGATGACGGGTTCTTTGAGATTCGAGAAGTTCTCCGCCTGGCCGCCGAGGAGATGGCGCAGGATGGATTTCTCGATGTCGAAGAGATCGGCGGAACGGGCGGAGAACGTGGCGCTGTCCATGTTCTCCAGCGCTTTCGCATGCCGGCGGATCACGCGACTGACGGCATGCTCGGCCGAGTGATTCTGAACGACGATGTTCGTTTCGATCTCTTTGCGCAGCTCGGGATCTTGAATGAGGAAGACGTGGGCGGCGAAGATGGCCCCGTATTGTTTCCCGAGCTTTTGGCTGATCGCTTCTTGATGTTTGCGAGCGTCGGCCGCGGCCCCGGCGAGAGCGGCGTTCAAGCGTTCGAGCTCGAAGGGGCGCAGTTTCTTTTCGATGAAGCGGGCAGGAATGCGCACGCCTTCGGTATCGATAACGAGCGCGGAGCCGATTACGACTCCAGGGGACACCGCTATGCCGCGCTTGATTTCCATGGGGGCCCGTTGACGTGTTGAGAGGAGGGAGCCATCGAATTCGCCGCCAACGAATCGGGCTCTCGGCGTTTTCCGACGCCCATCGCCTAATCTTCCTCGTAAATCTTTTGCAGCACTTCCCACAGCGCTTCAATCGCTGTGTCGGCATCCGGACCGCTCACCTCGATGACGATCTCGGTCCCCTGATCGGCCCCCAGGCCAAGCAGATGGATCATGCTCTTGCCGTTGAGCAGTTCGCCGTCCTTGCGGCCGACCTGGATGTTCGACTGAAAACGGCTCGCCTGCTCGACGAACGCCTGCAGCGGCCGCATGTGCAGGCCGTTGGGATTATTGACGGTATACAGACGCCGCTGAATCGTGCTCATGAAGGCTTTGCGCCGTGTGTCTTTATGAAAGTTCAAGGGTTCGCTTCGTCAGCCGATCATGCGTGATGCTTTTGCTCGTGATCGCTCAACATCGCCCAGATTTCGTCCCGCGTTTCGGCGCCGCGCAATTGTCGCACGAACGCATCGTCTTTCAAAGTCCGCGAGACGTTTTCCAGGGCCCGCAAGTGATCGCCCGGGCGGTCTTGAGGCGAAATCAGCATCACCAGCACGTGAACGGGTTCGCCATCGAGCGACTCGAACGCGACTCCCCCCTTGGAGACCGCCACCGTACCGACGAGTTTGTCGACGCTCGTGTGCTTGGTATGCGGGATCGCGACGCCGCGGCCGATGCCCGTCGAGCCGAGAAGTTCACGCTTCATGATCTGCTTGACGATGTCGTCGGGTTCGGAGCCGGGGAAAAAGCCGGCCCGGCGAAGGTTGTCCACCATCTCGCGAATCACGCCATCCTTACTGGTGTTCGTCAAATTCGACGATATCGAGTCGCGGACGACAAAATCGGACATACGCATGACTGGCAGCCTCGCTTCGACTAGGGAACCGGCAATCGCCAACTTTTCCCGACTACTTAGCGTTGTTCGGTTCCGCGCCCATCGGCGGAGTGCGGCGATGGTCCTGAATCTTGCTCTTGTACTTGCGGACCTGTTGATCCAGCTTGTCGAGCACCAGATCGACCGCCGTGAGCAAATCTTTGTTCCGCTCCGTGGCCACGAAATCGTGCTTGTGCTCGGCGGAAACCTGAAGTTCGACGATCTTTTCGTCGTCCTTCACATCCACAACCGCCTCGATCATCATTAACCGGGGAAAGTGATGAAGGAGTCGACCGACCTTTTCGCGAATGATCTGTTGATTCTCATCGCTCAATTGGCCGTGTCGCGTAGTGACTTTAATTTGCACGGAACGATTCTCCATCGTAAAACTCGAACTTCAAGGCGCGGCGGGTCAAACGAGTATTGTATGCATGCGAAATGCCCTCTGCAATGCGGCGATGAAAATCCACTTGAGATTCGAATGCCGACGGACGGTCCCGGTCCTTGGAGCGGCTCGAATTGTCGTGGCGAATCGCTCAGGCGGAGCGTTCTTTCATGCCGAGAAATTGCTCGATCACTTCGCAGAGAACTTCCGGGTGCGTGAACTGGGGGAGATGCCCGCAGCCCTCGATTTCGGCGCGGGCGACGTTCGGCAGGCCCGCCCGCAATTCGTCTTCGCAGACGCGGTTGACCAGCGGATCGTGGTCCCCGCAGATCATGAGGACCGGCTTGGCGATCGTCGGCAACAGGCCGCGCAGGTCGATTTGATTCAGGAGCAAAGAACGGTGCGCCACGGCCGACATCGGCACGGCGCCGTGATGCTGCAGCATGAACGGCCAGCGGACCGGTTCGAGCGCTTGAAAACCGCCGGCGTGCATGCGTTCGAGAAGGACGCGCCAAACAGGCAGCCGCGAAATCGGCCCCGACCAATAACGAGCGAAGCGCGCGAGCAAGACTTCCGTCCACACGAGCGGTCGTTTCGCGAAACCGCCCTGCACGATGCCCACCGTGAAGCGTTGCGGCACCTTCGCCAGGGCCTTGAGGGCGATCGTCGAGCCGAACGACACTCCCATCACGATCGCCGACTGGATCCGCATCTGGTCCATGAGCGCCAGCAGATCGTCGACAAGGTGGTCGTGCGAATGGCTGGCGAGGCGGGCGCCGTCGTCGCGGCCGTTGGGGAGTTCGTAGGCGATACAGCAGAACTGCCGGCTCAAGCGCGCCATCGGCAAGACAAACGCCTCGGCGTCGTCGCACAAACCCGGGATGATGATGAGCGCCGGCCCTTGTCCCCAGACACGATAACGCATGCGGTATCGGCCTGTGTCGCAGACGCCCTGACCCGCTTCGCTGGCGAATTGCGCGAGAGCTGTGCTGAGCACGAGAGTCGCGGAACACGCCGGGGCTTCCGTCGTTTCCCCCGCGGCGAACGCGCACGGGGCGAAGGGGTCCTTCGATCCCTCCGCCCCGTTCAAAGTTTCCAGTGCGACACGCTGAGACACGTTCACGTTTCCTTCGCTTGGGCCGCCGTTCCCGCCTTACTTCTTCTTCTCAGGGACCGGGGCCTTGGTGTCCGCGGTGTTGCCCACGAAGCCGGGCGACGCATTGAAGCCCGCCTGCACGGCTCCGTCGGCCGTCTTCCAGACGCGAACTTCGCCGTTCCACCCTCCGGCCGCCACGAGTTTCGCATCGGGACTGATCGCGACGGCATAAACCCAATCGGTCATGCCCTTCAGATCCTTGAGCACAGTTCCCGCCGCCGGATCGAACAACTTGACCGAACCGTCCGCGCTGCACGTCGCCAACAGATTCGGCTTCACGCTCGTATTCAGCGACATACGGAAAACCGATTTGCTGTGGCCGGCCATCGTCTTGACTTGCTTGCCGATATTCTTGCCGGTGTCGACCACGTTCCAGGTGCGTACGCTCGAATCGTCGCCGATCGAGATGCCGATCTTCCCATCGGGCATCAGGGCGACGCCATAAACGGGGTTTTGATGATCGGGGAAAGTGACGAGCGATTCCTTGGCGGCCAGATCCCAAACCTTCGCGGTTTTGTCGCGGCTGGCCGTGGCGAGATACTTGCCGTCGGCCGAGAACGCCAGGCCCAAAACCCAGTCGGCATGATTCTCGATCGAATGTTCGAGCTTGCCGCTGGGCAGATCCCACACGCGGACGATGCGATCGCATCCCGCCGCCGCCAGTTTCTTGCCGTCGACGCTGAGCGCCAGGGCGAGCAACGAATCGTCCGCCTGCACGAGTTCTTTGAGGAAGACTTTCTTATCGCTGACGCCATCGACGCCAATTATGCGCAGGACCCCAGCCATCGCCGGCTGCGTTATCTGCGCGAACTGTTCCGCGGCACGCGGCGCCCCAGCGCCGGCGACCTGGCGGCGCGCCTGGGCGCCTGGTGCGACGGCGGCGAACATGCCTGGCTGTTCGACAATGAAGACGATGCGCTTGATGTGAGCACACGCATCCTGGGCTTCGACATGACACGGCTGCTCAACTCACCGACCACCCGCACCCCCGCCATGATGTACCTGTTCCACCGCATCGAGCAGCGGCTGGACGGCACGCCGACCATCATCGTGGTCGACGAAGGCTGGAAGGCGCTGGATGACGATGTCTTTGTCGGCAAGATTAAGGAC
>JBAXFO010000223.1:0-7221 GCA_037139885.1 Planctomycetota bacterium | reverse complement strand
CGAGGGTTGACGGCATCCCTCGCTGACGCGTCGGGCTCCCAGGGATGGCCTCAGAACCCGAAAAGGTAGCTTGAACGACCCACTAGGCTGGCCGTTGGCGCAGGCTTCTCACCACGCTCCCAGGCAACAACCGAAATCGCCGCTGCCGCCGCCGCTCGACAATGGCAGAGCCCGGCGCTCGAACGGCAGTTTGAGGTAATCGGCGCGATCGTAGATCAGTCGACCGCCCAGAAGGGTGTGCGTGACGTGCGTGCTGTGCTCGAACGGATCGCCATCGTAAAGAACGATGTCGGCGACCTTGCCCGGTTCGAGGCTGCCATATTGATCGGCGATATTGAGGATCTTCGCCGGTTCGAGAGTGATGCTCGCAAGCGCCCGGTCGAAGCCGAGGCCGTTGACCATGGCCACCGCGGCCTCAAACCGCAAGACGCGCGTCTTGGGCACATACCCCTCATAAGCCGTGCTGATCGCCACCGGCAGACCGCGATCGGCGAGCACGGCGGCGTTGGCGAGCGAACTGTTGTACGCTTCCAAAGCCGCCGGCCGCTGCATCGTCGGATGAGCCACGATCGGCGCCTTGGCGTCCGCGAGGATATCGGGGATCAAATAACCATCGGTCACCATCGTCAAGACGGGGCGTAAGTCGAACTCGTTCGCCAGACGCAGGGCGGTGGTGATGTCGCTGGCGCGATGGGCGGCGAAATAGACCGGCAGCTTCTTCTCCAACATCGGCAGCAGTGCTTCGTATTTGAGATTCGTTGCGGGGGGTTCCTTCGCGGTCGCCTTCTTTTGGCCGTACGCGCTTGCGCCTTGGAAAGCCGTGCGCAGGAGACTGGCGACGCCCATGCGCGTGCTGACGCTCTTGGCCGCGTAGGTGGATTTCGACGATTCGCCGATGTTGACGAGCATGGCCGCGGGAGACCGGACGGTCATGCGGTCGGCCGTCGTGCCATAGGTGCGGAAGATGCCGGTCTGGCCGCCGATGACATTCGCCGGTCCCGGAGTCGCGTGAATGACGGTGACGCCGTTCTCGCGGATGAATTGCAGCAGCGGTTCGTTGGGGTTGAAACTATCGAGCGCCCGCAGATCCGCTTGATTCGGATCGCTGAGTTCGTCCTGGTCCTGATCCGCCTTCTTACTATTCAGAGCTCCCGAAAGGCCCACGACGCTGAAGGCGTCGATCAGCCCCGGCGTCGCATGAGCAGCCCGCAGGACGGCGATGCCGGCCGGCAGCTTCACGTCCGCTTGCTTGCCGACTTGCTTGATCTTGCCGTCTTCCACGAGCACAACGCCCTCATCGATCGTGCCATGGCTGACGGTGTGCAGTTTGCCCGCGAGCACCGCATACGTCTTCGCGGTCGTCGTCAGATCTTTGCTCCCCGCGGGCAGATCGGGAGTCTTGCCGACGGCGAGCGGCTTGGTCGCTTCGGGCATCTTCGGCAGCCGTGAACGATCGGCGACCGCGAAACCGCCGGTGTGGTACGTCCATTCGTAATCGCGGGTGCGATCGAAGACCTTGACGCCATCGATGTACGTTTCGAGCACTTGCGTATAGATGCTGAACGGTTTGCCCGAGAGAATCGCGAAATCCGCGTCCTTGCCGACATCGAGCGAACCGAGGCGGTCGTCCAAATGCATCATCTCGGCGCCGCTGAGCGTGAGGGCGCGGAGGGCCTGGTCTTCGGTCATGCCGCCGCGCAGAGCGATGGCGCCCGTGCGGAGCAAGAACCGCGATTCGGTGATGAAGTCGTCGGTGTTGATCGCGACCTTCACTCCCGCCTTGATCAAGATCGCGGCGTTCTCCTCCAAAAGTCCCATCGCTTCGGGTTTGCCGCCGGGGCTATCGAGCAGCGTCAACGAAACCCAGGCTCCGCGTTTGCCCAACTCCTCGGCTACACGGTAACCTTCCGTGCAATGTTGCAAGACGAGCTCGAAGCCGAATTCTTCCGACAGCCGCACCGCCGTCATGATGTCGTCGGCTCGATGGCAATGAAAGTGAACGGTCCGGCGTTTCTCCAAAACTTCGACCAGCGGGTCCAACGCAAGATCCCGATCGGGAGCGGTCGCTTTTTCGCCCTTGTCTTTCGCGTCTTGATAGGCCTTCCATTTTCGCTGATAGTCGCGCGCTTTGACGAACTGCTCGCGTTGCAGGGCGGCCGTCTTCATGCGCGTGCCGGGGGCGGCTCCCTTGCTGCCGTAAACGCCCTTGGGGTTCTCGCCGTTGGCGAACTTGATGCCGCCGAGGATGCGGGTCGTGACGATGCGCATGGCGTCGATGACGGCGCCGCGAAATTTGACGTACAGCGTCTGCCCGCCGATGGCGTTGCCGCTGCCGGGCATGATGTTGGCGGTGGTGACGCCGCCGGCGAGGGCCATTTTGATGCCGGGATCGTCGGGCGTGATGGCGTCGAGGGCGCGCAGTCCGGGTTGCACGGGCCCGGTCATTTCGTTGCCGTCCTGATGGGCGGGCGAATTCGGCCGCGGAAAAATACCCACATGCGAATGCGTATCGACAAGGCCCGGGATGATCACTTTGCCCGTCACATCGCGGATGATGGCGTTCTTGGGAGTCGGCACCTTGTCCGCCATGCCGATGCCGGCGATCTTGCCCTTTACAACAACGATGACGCCGTTCTGGATCACCGGCCCGCTGACGGTATGGATCGTCGCCCCGCGCAAGACAAGAGGCCGTTCCTCAACTCCCTTGTGCGGAGCGTCCTGCGCTTCGGCCAACCGAAGCAATCCCGGCAGACCGAGGAGGGCGGCGAGCAATGTGAAGAGCGTGATTTCGAGGGCGCGGCGCAGGAGCATAGAGCGAATCTCGTATTGGCGACGGTGCGGACGAAAACCGGCGGCAAGTTCCGGTCAGACTCTCAGTTTGCGGGACGCGGACGACGCGGGCAATGGGAAAATGATACGCGCTTTCCGTCCGCGGTCGCTGCAAGAGAATTCCGCGACGATGTTGATAGACTGTCAGCAGTGAATCGGAATCCCGCCCCCGACTCGGGCCGAAGCCATGCCAATACGTGCTCGTCATTATCAGACAGGTTCCGTGATCGAGTTGGCCTCTCAAGCGGGGCGGATCGCGTCGGTCCGGGCCGTGAGCGAACTTGCGGCGGACGTTCCCTGGATCGCGCCGGGTTTGTGCGATGTGCAGGTCAACGGGTGCCTGGGAATCTCGTTCGGCAATCCGGCGATCACGGACGAGGCGATGCGCACCGTCATGGCGGAATGCGTGCGCCATGGGATGACGGAGATTTGTCCCACGGTCATCACGGCGTCGGCCGACGATCTGTTTCAAAGCTTTCGAGCCCTTCACCGAGCATGCGAAAACGACCGGACGCTCTCGCGGCATTTCATCGGTTTTCATCTGGAAGGCCCGTATCTTTCGGGGCTCGACGGCCCGCGCGGGGCGCATCCGCGAGAGCACATTCGCGATCCCGATTGGGATGAGTTTCAGCGTTTGCAAGATGCCGCGGGGGGACGCATCCGCATGGTGACGCTCGCCCCGGAGCGCAGCGGTGCGTTGGCGATGATCGAGCGGCTGGCGGCGGCGGGCGTCGTCGTGGCAATCGGGCACACGGCCGCGACGCCTGCGGAGATTCGCGCCGCCGTCGCCGCCGGGGCCAAGACGAGCACGCATCTGGGCAACGGCAGCCATGCGATGCTTCCCCGGCACGATAATTACTTATGGGAACAACTCGCCGCCGACGGGCTGTGGGCGAGCTTGATCGTCGATGGACATCACCTGCCGGCGAGCGTCGTGAAGACGATGATTCGCGGCAAGACCTTGGGCCGATTGCTGCTCACCTGCGACGCGGGGCCGCTGGCGGGCATGCCGCCGGGGCGCTATCAACAGTGGGAAACCGAGCTGGAGATCAAGCCGGAAGGAAAGATCTTGGTCGCGGGGACGCCGTATCTGGCGGGGTCTTGGGCGTTTGGCGATACGTGCGTGCGCACGGTCATGGAGTTTGCGGGGCTGACGATCGCGGAGGCTTTGGAGTTGGCGAGCGCCCAGCCGCGGCGGTTGTTGGGGCTGGAGCCGCATACGCTCGACGTGGGGCAGCCCGCGGACTTCATTCTGTTCGATCATGGGCCGAACACGCCGTTTGCGCTTCGGGAGACGGTGGTCGCGGCGGGTTGAGCGGCTGCCGCGCGAAGCCAGGAGAGGTCATGTCGTACGCCATTCGTTGTCGAGGTCTCGTCAAGCATTACCCGGCTCGGCCCGAGCCGGTGAAGGCGGTGAACGGCCTCAATCTCGAAGTCCACCGCGGCGAATGCTTCGGCCTGCTCGGCCCCAATGGCGCGGGCAAGACGACGACGATCGAAATTCTGGAAGGTTTGCTGCCGCCATCGGCCGGGGATGTCGAAGTGCTCGGCGAGCGCTGGGCCACCGCGGCGCGAAGCCTGCGTCAACGCCTCGGCATCACGCTGCAAGAGACGCGGTTGGCCGACAAATTGACGGTGCGTGAGGTGGCCACGCTGTTTCGTTCGTTCTACGACCGCGGCGTCGAACCGATGATCGTCCTGGAAAAAGTCGGTCTCGTCGAGAAACAAGACGCGTATGTCAGCAAACTTTCCGGCGGCCAACGGCAACGTCTGGCCATCGCCTGCGCCCTGGTCGGCGAACCGGAACTGTTATTTCTCGATGAACCGACGACCGGGCTCGATCCGCAGTCGCGGCGGCAACTTTGGGACATCATCCGCGATTTGAAAAGCCAGGGGCGGACGATCTTGCTCACGACGCATTACATGGACGAAGCCGAGAAGCTGTGCGACCGCGTCGCCATCGTCGATCATGGCCAGGTGATCTCGCTCGGCACGCCGACAGAGCTCATCACGCGCGTCGGCGGCGAGCATCTTGTGGAGTTCGCCGTCGAAGGGGCGAGCGCATTGCCGCTCGAAGAATTGCAAACGCTCCCCGGAGCTGTTCGGGCCGCGAAAGTGTTGGACGATTATCAGATCGCCGTCACCGCAGTGCACAAGACTCTGCCCGCGCTGCTGGAGTGGTTGCAACTACGAAACATTTCGCTCGCGAATCTCACCACCCGGCACGCGAGCCTGGAAGATGTGTTCGTGACGCTGACAGGCCGACATCTGCGGGATGAAGCGTAGGCCGATTTCGCCGAAATCGGCTGGTCGCGAGCGGCGAACGTCACGCATGGTCGGAACAAACGGTATCGTTTTCGTTCGGGACAAGCCGACCTCGGCGAGGTCGGCCTACACTTCACTTCACTTAACTTCGAACGACTTGATCCCTTTCTTCAAAATCCCTTGTTCGCCGAACTCCCAAAGCTCTTGCTGTTCGAAGGTGCGTGTCTTCGTCGTTTCGGTGGGGGACGGCGTCGTCGGTGTGGAGGGGAAGAGTTCCGCGATGCTTTTCCCCTTGGCGTTGCCGGTCGGAGGCGGCGGCGGCGGCGGCGCAGTCACGGCTCCCCCAAGCGGTACGTTCGCCACGCCCACCATCGGTCGATTCTTCCCCGCGTTGAACGTATAGGCGATCGTCGAATGCACCACCTTCGGCGAAAACAAACTGCCCCGCTCGGCAATGCGGCACTCGGCGACGGTCTTGCCTTGGCCGTCCCGCAGGATCGCGTTGTTGCGGTCGATCGCGAAGAAGTGTTCGCCGTTGACGAATTCCAGGCCGCTCATCGCCCCGGGGTCCGCGGCCATCGTCGTTTCCTGGCCCAGTTGCTCGCCGCCGGGAACGCTGAAGCGGGCGCTCAGAAATCCTCGCCCCTTGTCGTTGCCGGCCGACATGTACACCGTCAGCTTCGTGCCTCCCGGCTCGAAACCCATGCTGATGATTTCGGGCTTGGTTCCATATTTGGTCAATTTGGGAGTCTTCCCGAGCTTGGCTCCCGTTTTCGGCGTGCGAAACTCGATCCCCTCATCGGTGGCGAACGCCAGCAGAGTTCGGTCGGGGCTGAGAACGAAATCGCGGTTCGGCTCGACTTCGGTCTTGCGGTAGGTCGTGCGCGGGGCGGGTTGAATCAGCAGTTTGCTGTCTTTCCCAAACGGCACTTCCCAAACATCGCCCAGGCCGACCGACGACATCACGAACAGTTCGTTCTTCGAAAGCATCGCGAGGTAATTGACCTTGCCGCCGAGTTCCGACATCTTGCGGATCTTTTGGGCGTTGTCGTCGTAGACATTCGAATCGTCAACGAGATAACCCCCTTCGGGGAGCGAGTAGATGTTAATGCGTTTGTCGGCGGTTTCCGTGGCGAGCACGGTGCCGTCGAGATCGATGTCGATGAGTTCGACATCGGGCGCGAGCTTCACTTTGGCGATGCCGGTCTTTTTCTTCAGATCGTACATCTCAAAATAATGTTCTTTGTCGTGAATCGTATGCAAGCCGACGCGATTGAGATCGTTGCCCACCGGGAAGACGCCGCGGATGGCCCCGAGGTCTTTGAGATCGACCGGCGACGACGCCGCCAGCGCGGCCACCAGCACCGGCTCGATGTCCTTCACTTCCGGAGGGGCCGGCTTCTTCGGTTCGCCCGCCGCTTTCGGCGGCGTCGGCTCTCCCGTTTGTTTAGACTTGTTCTCTTTGCCTTTCGCCTGTTTGTCGTCTTCTTTTGTCTTTTCCGTCGGAGCCGCCTTCGGAGTCTTGGCCTTGGCTTCGCGCGTGTCTTTCGCGGGTTCGGCGTTCATGGCCGTCCAAACGCCATAACCGCCGCCGCCGACCGCGAGCAGGAGCACAACGAGGACGCTGATCCACAGGAGCGCGCCGGAACCTTTCTTGACGGGCCGCTTCACGATGACGCTTCCCGATTTCGACTTTGGCAGTTTCGATGCTGTGCTCGGCCGTTTCGCTTTCTTGGGAGCAGGAGCGGCGACTGCGAAGACCGCCTTGCATTTCGTGCAGCGAACTTTCTTGCCGACCATTTCTTCCGGCAAAGGCGCCGAAGCGGAACACTCAGGGCAGACGGCCGAAACGGACATGTTCGCTCTCTCTAAGACATGATGAAGATCCATCGGGATTGTCAGGCTTTCCCACACGTTTTTCAAGAACAATTCGCGAGACATTCTCGGCGGCTTCCCTTGCTGCCCAGATATCCTTAGACTGAGCGAAGTCCGCAAGGAGAGCCGATGAGTTGGGAACCCGTCGCCACATTCGACAACACCGCCGCCGCCGAGTTGGCGAAAGCAGCGCTCGAATGTCACGACATTCGGGCGCTGCTGCAGGAAGGTCCGGTTCCCACGCTCGTGGTC
>JBAXFO010000222.1:0-7239 GCA_037139885.1 Planctomycetota bacterium | reverse complement strand
AGCTCGATCTGGTCGATCGCTTTGTCGCCGACAAGAGTCCCGACGCTTACGAGAAATATGTCGACGAGATCATGCAATCTCCCGCTTATGGCGAACGCTGGGCGGCCGTCTGGCTCGATCTCGCCCGCTATGCCGATTCGAATGGCTACGCCACCGACGGCCCGCGCAGCATCTGGCGATATCGCGACTGGGTCATCCGGGCGTTCAATGCGAACCAGCCGTTCGATGAATTCACGATCGACCAACTCGCCGGCGACATGAAGCCGGGAGCGACGCCCAATCAAATCCTCGCCACGGCCTTTCATCGCAACACCCTCACGCAGACCGAAGGGGGGACGAACGACGAAGAGTTTCGCAATGTCGCTGTCGTCGATCGCGTGAACACGACGTTGCAGGTGTGGATGGGGGTGACGGTCAATTGCGCCCAGTGTCACGATCACAAATACGACCCCATCAGCCAGGAAGAATACTTCAAACTCTTCGCGATCTTCAATCAATCCGAAGACAGCGACCGCGACGACAACAGCCCGAATCTGCCGCAACTCGATCCCGACCAAGAGAAACGGCGCTCGGATTGGGAACGAGATCTGGCCGCGATCGACAAGGCGTTTGGCGCGATGCCCGATCTTGAGAAGCGGCAGACGAAATGGCAGGAGGAAACCGCGGCCAACAAAGAACTGCGTGAGAAGACGCCGAAGAAGGTGTTGGCGGCGCTGTTCGTGGATCCGGCCAAGCGCTCGGTCGCGCAAAAGGCCGAGTTGACGAACTATTTCCGCTCGATCACGCCCGAGACGGCCAAGTTGCAGGCGGAGGCGGTCGACCTCAAGGCGAAGATCGCATCGACTCAGCCGATCATGACGCCAATCATGAAAGAGCTTCCCCCGGCCCGGCGCCGCATCACGAAGATTCACGTGCGCGGCGATTGGCTCAGTCTCGGCAAGGAGGTGCAGCCCGGTTTCCCCGCGGAGCTTCCTCCTCTTTCGAAGGATCCGTCGCCCAATCGTCTGGCGTTGGCCGAGTGGCTCGTCTCGCCCGAAAATCCGCTCACGTCCCGGGTCGCGGTCAATCGCCTTTGGGACCAGCTTTTCGGCATCAGCCTGGTGGAGACCCCGGAAGATTTCGGCATGCGTTCGCCGCCGCCGCTTCATCCGGAGTTGCTCGATTATCTGGCCAGCGAGTTTCAGGGGCCGTTGAAATGGGATATGAAGAAGCTCCTCAAGTTGATGGTCACGTCGGCGACGTATCGGCAGTCGTCGAAAGTCACGGCCGCGCAGGTGGAGCGCGATCCGGACAACCGCTTTTTCGCTCATGGGCCGCGGTTTCGCAGCTCGGCGGAGGTGATCCGCGATCAGGCGCTGGCGGTGGGCGGCCTGCTCAGTCCGAAGATGTACGGAGCTTCCGTGCGCCCGCCGCAACCGAAGCTCGGCCTGACCGCGGCGTTCGGCGGCGGCACCGATTGGGCGAATAGCTCCGGCGAAGACAAATTTCGTCGGGCTCTCTACACGCAGTGGCGACGCACGACGCCGTACCCTTCGATGATTACGTTCGACGCTCCCGGGAAGACCGTATGCACGTTGACCCGCGCCCGCACGAACACTCCGCTCCAGGCCCTGGTGACGCTGAACGATCCGTGTTATGTCGAAGCGGCTCAGGCGCTGGCGCGGCGCATGGTCGCCGAAGGGGGCAAGACGGCCGCGGAACAAATCGCTTACGGATTTCGCCTGGCTCTCATCCGCCCGCCCCATGCCGACGAAACCGCCCGGCTCACGGCGCTGCTCGATCGCGTCCGCGGCGAGATGAGCCAAAACCCCAAGGACGCCGAAGTCCTTGCGACCGATCCGCTCGGACCCTTGCCGCGCGGCATGAACGCGGTGGAATTGGCCGCGTATACCGTCGTCGCCAACGTGATCTTGAACCTGGATGAAACCTTCGTGAAGCGCTGACCACTGACCGGGACGTTAAACTCATGAATCCGTTCGTTCAACGAAAACTGCACCAGACCCGCCGCCACTTCCTCGCCAACGCCGGCGTCAGTCTCGGCGGCCTGGCCTTGGCGTCGCTTGAGGCGAAGGCGAACGCTCCCGAACCGCTCGCGCCGCGCCCCGGGAATTTCCCCGGTAAGGCGAAACGCGTCATTTATTTGCACATGGCTGGTTCGCCGCCGCATCTGGATCTCTTCGACTACAAGCCCGAACTCGTCCGCCGCAATGGGCAGAATTGCCCCGACGAATTCCTGCGGGGCCGGCGTTTCGCGTTCACCTCGGGCGTGCCGAAACTGCTGGGCACGCCGCAACCGTTCGCCCAGCATGGCCGCAGCGGGCAGTGGATGTCGGCCGCGGTGCCGCATCTGCACACCGTCGCCGACGACCTGTGCTTCATCAAGTCGATGTTCACCCAACAGTTCAATCACGCTCCCGCAGAGCTTTTGCTCTACACCGGCTCCGCTCAATTTGGCCGGCCGTCGATGGGTTCGTGGGTCACGTACGGCCTCGGCTCGGAAAGCCAAAATCTGCCGGGGTTCATCGTGCTCGTTTCCAGCGGGACATTTCCCTCGGCCGGCAATTCCGACTGGTCGAACGGCTTTCTGCCGTCGGTGTATCAAGGGGTGCAATGTCGTTCGCAAGGCGATCCGGTTCTGTATGTGTCCAATCCGCGCGGCATGGATGCAGGCGTCCGCCGGCAAAGCCTCGACGCCCTTCGCGACCTCAACGAGATGCAGGCGAACGAACTGGGCAGTCCCGAGACGCGGACGCGCATTCAGCAATATGAACTCGCGTTTCGCATGCAAACCGCCGTGCCCGAGGTGATGGACATCTCGCGCGAACCGCGCCATGTTCTGGAAAGTTACGGCGCCCAGCCCGGCGGCGCCGGCCTGGCGAACAACATCCTCCTGGCGCGCCGTCTCGTCGAACAGGGCGTTCGCTTCGTTCAGCTGCACGATTGGGGTTGGGACTTTCACGGCACCGGCCCCGGCGAAGACATCCGTCAGGGTTTGGTCAACAAATGCCGGACGATGGACAAGGCGATCGCCGCCCTCATCAAAGATCTGAAACATCGCGGCATGCTCGAAGACACGCTGGTGGTCTGGAGCGGCGAGTTCGGGCGTTCGCCGTTTCGTGAAGGCCGCACCGCCGGCGGCGATATCCTCGGCCGCGACCATCATCCCTTCTGCTTCACCCTCTTCATGGCCGGCGGCGGCTCGAAACCGGGGATTACGTACGGTTCATCGGACGAGTTCGGCTTCGATGTCGGCGACAATCGCGTGCATATCCACGACTTCCAGGCGACGCTGTTGCACCTGCTCGGGCTCGATCATTTGCGGCTCACGCATCGGTTTCAGGGTCGCGATTTTCGTCTGACGGATGTGCATGGGGACGTGGTGCAAGCGGTGCTGAGTTAACCGTGGCTGAGGGGCGAATGGTGCATTCGCTCCTCAGCCGCAGGCATCCACAGCATTACGCCGAAGGTTGATCGGATTTCGGCTGGCTCACTTCGTACGCCTCGACATCGTTCGCCGGGTACGTGAACTTCACCTTGGAACGCGGAGCGATTTCGCTGCCGCGGCCGGGCGCGGTCGGGAATTCGGAAGGCATCGGCCACGAAAGATACGCGGCACACGCCACCACGATCGCACCGAAGATCAAAGAAGAGAACTTTCGCACATTCCACCTCCTACGAGGCCGACCCATATCGCTGTCGCTCGTCCTAACTATTCGACGAGCGGGGCCCCCTCTTAGATTGGTCGAATAAGAGACGATCCATCCGACCAATTCTTGCGCGAATTGTCAACTTTGTCTTCCAGTCCTGTACGAAAATTCACTCAATCTTGAGCGATTCGACAATGATCTCGATGCGTTCGCGCGTTCCCATGACGCGGCGGACATACCAGCCCAGGGCTCCGTTGCGGCCGTCGAAGAGGCCGCGGGTGTACGTTTTGGGATTCCCGGGCTGAGCGTCGAGGTCGGCGGAGGCCTGGATTTTGGCGAGCAGGCGATGCATGCCGTAGTTGGGGAGTTGGCTGGAAGGCAGCGGCAGACCGTTGACGAGGACTTCGTAAGCCGAGCCGTCTTTGACTTTGACGACATGATGGTCGTTCAAATCCGCGGCTTTTTCGTTGTAAACGAGCACATACGACGCCGGGCCGCGAGTCTTCCAGAGTGCGACGGCGTCATGAATATGCTCGGCCTTCATCTGCTGGCGGAGGTTGTAGACGACCAGAATCGTCGTCCCCATGGCGGACAGAACGGCGAGGGCGAGAAAGTACCAGAGCCAGCCGCGGTTTTTGGGAGGGGAGGTCATAACGGTTATTATAGCGGCGAGGTGAGATCAGGCGGAAAACTCATGAGACTTCCGAAAACGGAGTTCAGGCAAGCTCCGCCGGCGCGAACTTGAGTCCAACTTCGCACAAAAAACAACTTCCTCGCATCGTAAGGGGTCTGCGGTCCGGCAAGGCCCCGAAGATTGCCAGTTTGCCTATCTTTCCTTTGACTCCCATTCTCTTCTCCGGTAAGACTGATGGGAAGGCAACAGCTTGTTGCCCTGGCGACGATACGCTGCGGTTTTGGGTCCAGCGCCCCATTTCGACCCGGCGGACAGAACGAGGAGAAACACACGATGTATGGCGTCCTATTGGCGGCACTGCTCACCAGCGGCGGGCAACAGACTCAAGGCTTTCATCCGCGCGGAGCCTGCTACGGCTCGTGCTACGGTTCCTGTTACGGTTCCTGCAGCGGCGGCTCCTGCCACGGCGGACGAAGTCACGGCGGCGGCTTGTTCAGCGGCCTCCACGGCGGCTCGTCGGTGACGTACGGTTCGTACGGCTGCTCCGGCTTCACTGGCTACACTGTCGGCTACAGCAACTGGGCCAGCGGCTGCTATGGCTCCTCGTGCTTCGGCGGCTGCTACGGCACTGCGGGCATCGGCTGCTTCGGCTATAACGGCGGCTTCGCCGCGCCGGGCGTGATTGTACCGCAATTCACGGAAGGCGAATATCACCCGCAGACCTATTCTCCGCCCGCTCAGCAGGGAGTTTTCGTGCCGCCTTCGTCGAGCTCGCCGCCGCCGGCCCCGATCGTTCCTCCGGCCGCGCCCTTGGGCGATAAGGCTCTTCCGGTGCGTCCGATGCCCGATCTGCCGAAGGTTCCCGGCGTCCCGCCGCTGGATCCGCTCAAGCAGATCAATGCGACGATCACCAATGAAGCGACGGTTGTCCTGCAAGTGCCCGCCGACGCCAAGGTTTGGGTCGACAAGGTTTTCTGCCCGCTGACCGGATCGACGCGTTCGTTCCAGACGCCGAGTCTTTTGCCCGGAGCCGTTTACGGTTACACGGTCGCGGTCGAAATGCCCGATGGATCGCGGGAAGAACGCCATGTCGTCGTCAACGCGGGCCGCACCGTCGAAGTCGATTTTCGCGGCATGGGGATTGAAACGGTTCGTAAGTAGCGTTCATGATTTGCCGCTGCCGCGCCTAACTAACCCATGGAGCGAACGATCAGCCAAATAACTAAGCCGACAATCCCAAAAGCCGCCGCGATCCACCAGACGCGGCGGCTTTTTTCTTTGGTGGGCTTCGACTTCGCAGTCGCCTTCGTCCCCGGTCCGATTTCCGCGAACACATCGCGCAGCGGCAGATAAGGCCCGCTGGCGACGCCGCTCACGCCCGCGTCTTTGCTCAATTTGCCCGTCCGCCAGCGAGCGACGATTTCCTTCCGCGACAATTTCGCCTTCGCCCATCGGCCATCGTCCTTGCGATAGCGCACGAACCAGCGATTTTCGGGATCGGTTTTCGGGGCCGCCTGATTGAGATCGGCCAGGGTCGCCTGCGCGGGGGACGCGAGCCGCTGGCGGATGTGGGGATCGCGAAGCGCCTTGTCGGACGAGACAAACGACAGCACCGGCGCGGCCAAGTTCGCACGTTGCAGATCGACGATCGCCTCGCTGGCCGTTTGATAGCGGTCGTCGGGATCGCGCGCCAGCATGCGGGTCAGGATGCGATCGACGCTATCGGGAATTGTGCTGACGAGGGCCGCGGCCGGGGGGAAAAAGCCGTTCGCCTTTTTGTCGACGATCTCCATCGCGTTCACGCCGGTGAACGGGACCTCGCCGGTGATGAGATGGTAGAGCGTGGCCCCGAGAGCGTAGATGTCGCTGCGGGCGTCGGCCGACTTGGCGTTCATCGCTTGTTCGTAGGGCATGTAATACGGCGTGCCGAAGCCTTGGCGGGTTTGCGTCAGATTGCTGACTTCGCTTAGGCTTTTGGACAGGCCCAAGTCGGAGATTTTGGCGAGGCCGGCGTCGGTGACGAGGATGTTGGCGGGCTTGATGTCGCGGTGGATGATGTTGCGCGAGTGGGCGTATTCCAGGCCGCGGGCGATATCGAGAATGATGTGAAACGCGTCCCCGACGTTGAGCCGGCCCTGACGTTCGAGCAGGCTTTGGGCCGTGTCTCCTTCGACGTATTCGAGCACGATGTAGTGCAGCCCGGTGGCGCGATCTTTACCCGAGGTGATGTTGCGTACGATGTTCGGGTGACTCAGCGCCGCCCCGCTGCGCGCTTCGCGCAAGAAGCGGTCGAGCGTCGATTGCTGGCGGGCCATGTCGCTCGACAACACTTTCAGGGCGACCTGCCGATGCTCCTTCTCGTGAAACGCGAGGAACACCGCCCCCATGCCCCCTTCGCCGAGCAGACGCAAGATGCGAAAATCGCCGAGCCGTTTGAGTTTGCGGAGGTCGACATCGCCCGGCGGCGGCGTCGCGAGGGGGTCGATGCGGGTTTGGTCGAGGCCGAAGCGCAGATCGTGAACCTGCTGGCTGCCGAGGAGGCCTTCGTCTTCGAGGAGGGTGAAGATGGTGAGGTCTTCGCCGCGCGAACGGCCGTCGAGCACCATCTGCGTCAGCCGTTCGACATCGATCGGATCGATGCCGAATTGCGACACAGCCAAACCGACGGCTCGGATCTCCACCTCGGTTAACATGCGGGTTCAGGGCCGGAGAAAGATGAAAGCCAAGGGGTGACCATGCACTCCCTTATGGAGTGTACGCCGACCCGACGCTCGCCGCCATGAGAAAACGGGTCGATGCGGGTTGAGCCTTCAATTCCCCAACCCGTTGCGAAATGGGGCTTCGCCAAGAAAGATTCGTGCCTTTGGATTGGTTCTGCCGAAAGAGAAACATGAATTCAAAGAGCACGTAATTGGGTAACATACGTACGGCAACCGAGAGCGCTAAAAAGTGACGGTG
>JBAXFO010000221.1:0-7241 GCA_037139885.1 Planctomycetota bacterium | reverse complement strand
TTTCGGTGGGCTTCGCTCCGCTCAACCCACCCTACGTGGATGTCCCAACGCGGCTCGAGCTTGCAGCACACGCTCCCGAGCTTCGGCCGCCGTCGGCGCCAGCGCCGTCAGATGCCCCATCTTTCGTCCGGGCCGGGCTTCCTTCTTCCCGTAAAGGTGCAGCTTCACATCCGGAAACGCCAGCATCGCCGCCCAGTTCGGCTCGCCGTCGGCCCACAGGTCGCCGAGAAGATTCGCCATGGCCGCCGGTTGCAGGAGCCGACAATCGCCGAGCGGCAAACCGCACCCCGCCCGAAGTTGCTGCTCGAACTGACTCGTCAGGCACGCATCGAACGAATAATGCCCGGAGTTGTGCGGCCGGGGAGCGAGTTCGTTCACGATCGGTTCATCCCCCACCACGAACATCTCGACCGCCAACAGCCCAATCACTTCGAGCCGATCCGCGATCGCCTCGGCGAGTTCGATCGCTCGGCGGGAAAGCTGGGGCGAGATGTCGGCGGGGACGGTGGTGACATCGAGGATATGGTGCGCATGCACGTTTTCCGCGGGGCCGAAGCAGGTGCGGCGGCCCTGGGCGTCCCGAGCGCAGATCACCGAGATCTCTTTCGAAAACGGCACGAACGCCTCGAGCACCCCCAACGGCCTGCCGAGATTCGCCCACGATGTCTCGATTTGTTCGATGCGGTCGATGCGGGCCTGGCCTTTGCCGTCGTAACCGAAATCGGCGGTCTTCAAAATCGACGGCATGCCCAATTCGCTCACGGCCCGGCGGAGCTCATCGACATTGGCCACCGACCGATAGTCGGCCAAGGGGAAGCCAGCCCCGCGCAGGAAGTCTTTCTCGCGCAACCGGTGCCGGCAGATGTGCAGCACTTCGGGCGAGGGATGCACGGCGCGTTCGCTGGCGATGGCGCGCAGCGTTTCGGCGGGGATATTTTCGAATTCGAACGTCACGACATCGACATGCCGGGCGAAGCCGCGGGCGGCGTCGATGTCGTCGTACGCGGCGTTCACCTCGACATCGGCGACTTGCCCCGCGGGGGCGTCGAGCGTCGGGTCGAGGGCGTGAACGCGGTAACCCATGCGGCGCGCCGCGATCGCGAACATGCGGCCCAGTTGACCGCCGCCGACGATGCCCACCGTCTGGCCGGGAAGTATGGCAGGAGAGTTCATGGAGGAGATCTTACGAACTCGGATCGCGTACAATAGGGGCATGGTCACCGCCGCCGTCTCGCTCAACAAGTATCTGAAGATTCTCCGCATCTCGCTCGTCGAGCGGCTCACGTATCGGGCCGACTTTTTCGTGGCGACGCTGTTCCGCTTTCTGCCCCTGGTCACCAGCTTTTTGCTCTGGGAATCGATCTACGCGAACAAGCCCGACGACGCCGAGATTTCCGGTTTCACGCGTGACAACATGATGGCATACCTGCTGCTCGTGCAGATCAGCCGCATGTTTTCGAGCATGCCGGGGCTAGCCGGGGGCATCGCTCGCGATATCCGCGAGGGGACGCTGAAGAAATATTTGCTGCAACCGATCGACATGGTGGCGTATTTGCTCGCCTATCGCGGGGCCCACAAGATCGCCTACATCGTCACGTCGGCGTTGCCTTACGGCATTCTGTTCGTCTGGTTTTACAACGTCTTCCCGCCGCCGCCGGACGCTCTCACATGGCTGGCGTACGGGCTGTCGCTGGCGATGGGGTTTCTGCTCGGTTTTTTCTTCGAAGCGAGCATCGGCATGATCGGCTTTTGGCTTTTGGAAGTGACGTCGTTTCTTTACATCATCAATACGCTCACGTTTTTTGTCTCGGGGCACATGTTCCCGCTCGATTTCCTGCCCGCTTCGGCCGTCAGCGTGCTTAAAGTTTTGCCCTTTCAATATCTGGCGTATTATCCTGCGATGATTTACCTGGGAAAAATCGAAGGGGCCGAGCTCGCGCAGGGCCTTCTCGTGCAGGCGGCGTGGGTTCTGGGATTGATCGTCCTCTCGCGTTTCCTTTACCATCGCGGCCTGCGGCATTACAGCGCCTACGGGGGTTGACAGCCATGCGATACCTGATCGTTCTGCTCGTCGTCGCGGCGCCCGCCGCGGCGCAGGAGCCGTTTGTCGGCCAGGGCAAGGCGCCGCTCGAACCGGGACGGCGTTTGCAAGTTCCCCAGCGCGAAGCCCTCGTCGTGCAAGTGAAAGATTCGATCGATCGCGGCGTGCAATTCTTGCGGTCGCAGCAGATCGTCAACGCGCGACGCGATGTCGGCAGCTGGGAATTGACCCACGTCCCCCCTGTCATGGAAGGAGGCCAGACGTGCCTGGCGACTCTGGCGCTCCTCACCTGCGGCGTCCCCGCGAACGATCCCGCCGTGCAGAATGGCCTTAAGTATATCCGCCAGCTCGAATCGCGCAAGACGTACATCCGCGCCTTGCAAGCGATCGTGCTCGCCGAAGCGAACCTGCCCGAAGACCGCGCTCTGCTCCGCAGCCATGTCGAGTGGCTCATCGAGGCGCGCGTCGTGCAAAACGGCAAGCTCACCGGTTGGGACTATTCCAACATGGGCCAAATCACCGACAACTCGAATACGCAATATGCCGTGCTCGGTTTGTGGGCGGGCAAACAGGCGGGCATCGACATCAAAAACGAAATCTTCGAAGGCATCCGCCAATACTATCTCGAAAATCAAGACCCCAAAGATGGCGCCTGGATCTATGCGTCGGGCCTTTTGGTGCCGAGCAACCAGCCCAGCATTACGATGACCACTGCCGGCATCAGCGGTTTGCTCATCACCGCCATGGAGCTGAACGCAGGCCGTGAAGTCTTCGCCGGCCCGGCCGACGTCGCCAAAAATTGCGGCGTCTATGCCGATAGCAAGGCGATCGAACGCGGCTTCGGCTGGATCGATCGCAAGTTTACGTTGGATGTGCGGGCGCGGACGTTCTATCACCTCTACGGTCTCGAACGAGCCGGCCGCCTCTCCGGGCAACGCTTCTTCGGCGAATACGATTGGTATCGCGAAGGCTCCAAATTCCTGATCCCCATGCAGAAACAAGACGGCTCCTGGTACACCACCGGAGCCTGGGATCAATGGCCCGTCGTCAGCACCAGCCTCGCGCTCTTGTTCCTTTCCAAAGGCCGCACGCCCGTGCTCATGAGCAAGCTCGTGCATGGCGCCTGGCCCCGTCAGGAGATGGACCTCGACTGGAACAACGACCGCAACGACCTTCGCCACATCACCGCGCACGCCAGCAAGGAGATCTTCAAAAAGCAACCGCTCGCCTGGCAGACGGTCGACGTCATGAAGGCGGCCATTCCGCCCCGAGGCCGCAACAATCTCACGGAAGACGATCTCCAGGCGTTGACCTCCGATCTGCTCCAGTCGCCCATTCTCTACATCACCGGCCACAACTCGCCCAAGGACCGCTTCACCGCGACGGAGAAAGACCTGCTCCGCCGCTATGTCGATAATGGCGGCTTCATCCTCGCCGAGGCCTGCTGCGGCAGTCCGAATTTCGATCTCGGCTTTCGGGCCCTCGTCGCCGAGATTTGGCCCGACAACGATCTTTCGCCGATCGGCCCCGAGCATCCCGTCTGGCAGACCCCCGCCGTCGTGACGCCCGGGCAACCGCATACGCTCTTCGGCCTGAACCAGGGCTGCAAAACCGTGCTCATGTATTCGCCGCAGGATCTTTCCTGCCGCTGGGAGACGAACAAACCGGAAGACCCGCGCTGCATCCAGGCGTTTCGGCTGGGCCTCAACATCATTGCCTACGCCACGGGCATGCAACCGCCCCAGCCCCGGCTCTATCAGCCCCCCGTGGCCACCAACAAGACCGACCCCGCCGTCATCCCGCGCGGCACGTTGAAAGTCGCCCAGCTGAAACACTCGGGCGATTGGCATCCTGCCCCCAAGGCGATGCGGAATTTGATGGAGCACATCAACCAATTCGCGGGCATCGATGTCGCTCTGAAAACCGAGACGCGGCCCATCCACGACCGCGAGTTGATCGACTTCAAATTTCTCTACATGCATGGCCGAGCCGCGTTCAAATTCGATCCCGATGAACTCTCGGCGCTCCGCTTCAATCTCAAAAACGGCGGCCTGCTCTTCGCCGACGCCTGCTGCGGCAAAGACGCGTTCGATCAATCGTTCCGGAAGTTTGTTGAAGCCCTCCTGCCCGGGGCGAAACTCGAACGGGTGCCGCCGAGCGATCCGCTCTTTTCGAAGGACCTCGCCGGCGAAGCGCTGACCGAGCAAACCATCCGCGGCCGTACCCAACTCGGCCAACCCCTGCAAAACATGACGCCCTATTTGGAGGGAATCCGGCACGAGGGACGCTGGATTGTTCTGTACAGTAAATACGACATTGGCTGTGCGCTCGAGAAGCACCAATCGGCCGACTGCCGGGGCTACGACACGGCAAGCGCCCAACGCATCGCCCGCGCGGCGGTTTTGTATACGCTCAGTCCGTGAGATGCGAAGTCGATCAATGATCGTAGGTGAGATCGTAGGGTGGGTTGAGCCAGCAGGCGAAGCCCACCGAAAGGTTGGAAGCTCCCCTCAACTCAATCGCTCACCTTGGATATCGTGTTTGCGCCTTTTGGTGGGCTTCGCCTGCCGGCTCAACCCACCCTACACGACAATACCTGGGTCCTTATTTCACCCCAAAGACCCATTTCAGCAGCGCCTTCTGGATATGCATGCGGTTGCCGGCCTGTTGGAAGACGACGCTCTGGTCGCTTTCCATGACGCCGTCGGTGATCTCTTCGTCGCGGTGAGCGGGGAGGCAGTGCATCACTTTCGCATGTTTCGGGGCGCGGGCCAGGAGGGCTTCGTTCACCTGGAAGGGCTGAAATTGTTTGAGGCGTTCGGCGGTTTCGCTTTCCTGGCCCATGCTCGTCCAGACATCGGTGTAGATCACATCGGCGTTCTTGACGGCCGCTTTGGGATCGGAGGTTTCGATCAGGCGGTCCTTCGGGGCGAATTGTTCGAAGAGTTCGACGAAGGGTTTGTCGAACGTGTAGCCGCCGGGAGCGCAGAGAACGAACGTGAGCCCCATTTTGGCGCAACCCAGGGCGAGCGAGCGGGCGACGTTGTTGCCGTCGCCGACGAAGGCGACGGTCAGGCCTTCGAGAGTTCCCAGGGCTTCGTTCATCGTAAGGAGATCGCCCAGGGCCTGGCAGGGATGGCAGTAGTCGGACAGGCCGTTGATGACGGGCACCGTCGCCCAGCGTGCGACCTCGGTCACGGTGGCGTGTTCGAAGGTGCGGAGCACGAGGGCGTCGCAAAATTGGCTGAGGTTGCGGGCGACATCGGGCAGGCTTTCGCGAACGCCCATGCCGACTTCGTGGTTGGTCAGGAAGATGCTGCCGCCGCCAAGGTGGGCCATGGCCGATTGAAAGCTGACACGCGTGCGCAGCGAGGGCTTCTCGAAAAGCATGCCGAGCACTTTGCCGGTGAGGACGGTCTTCGCCTTGCCGCGTGCCAGGGCCGCCTTCATCTTGGCGGCGTCTTTGAGGAGCGCGAGGATCTGGTCTTTGTCCCAGTCGACGAGGTCGAGAAAGTGGCGCGGTTGCAAGGAGGTCGAGGCTTTGCCGTTCTTGCGGAGGTTCATGTCGAGACCCACAGGATCAAACTTCGAATCGTATCATCGCTTTTCGATCAGCATCGTTCGCGGCTCTTCGTATCGCCGTCTGTCAAGCGCTCAGCAGAACTTCGTCCAAAATATCGCAGCCCGCCTTCAATTCGGCATCCGTGAGCGTGAGCGACGGCAACAGGCGGATGACGTTGCCGTGCGTGTTGTTGATGAGCAACTGCCGCTTCAAACATTCGTTGACGGCGAACGCGCCATCGGTGGAGAGCTCGACGCCGATCATCGTTCCTTTGATGCGAATGTCTTGGATTAGCGAACACTTTTCCCGGAGAGCTTCGAAGCGTGTGCGGAAGCCATCGGCGATGGCCACGGCGCGGGCGAGCAGGTTGTCTTTTTCGATCGTCTCGATGGTCGCCAGCGCGGCCCGGCAAGCGATCGGGTTGCCGCCGAATGTGGCTGCGTGCGTCCCCGGCACGAGTTTCTCCGCAAACGGCTTCCGCGCCAAAACGCCGCCGCACGCGACGCCGCCCGCCAGGGCCTTCGCCAACGTGATCACATCGGGAACGACGCCGTAATTTTGAAACGCGAACCATGTCCCCGTTCGGCCCATGCCGGTTTGCACCTCGTCGAAAATCAGCGCGAGGCCATGCTTATCGGCCAGTTCCCGAAGGCCTTTCAAGTAGCCGTCGGGCGGGAGGTTGATGCCCCCTTCGCCCTGGATCGGTTCGAGCATGATGGCCGCGGTTTCGTTGTCGATCAGTTTCGCGACCGCTTCGAGATCGCCGAACGGAGCGTATTGAAATCCGGGCAGAAGCGGTTCGACCCCGGCATGGTATTTCGGCTGGGCCGTGGCGGTCAGCGAACCCATCGTGCGGCCATGAAAGCCGTTGAGCATGGTGATGATCTTGTACCGTCCCCGGCTCTTGCCGGAGAGGCGGGCGATCTTGATGGCGGCCTCGTTCGCTTCGGTGCCGGAATTGCAAAAGAAGCACTGGCCATCGTCGATGCCGCTGCGTTTCACGAGAGCTTCAGCGAGCCGCCCCTGCGATTCGATGTACCAAGTATTCGGCACGTGAATCATCTGGGCGATTTGTTCCTGCACCGCCTTCACGACGCGCGGCGGACAATGCCCGATGAGGTCGCAACCCCAGCCCGGGAACAGATCGAGGTACTTCTTCCCCTCGGCGTCCCAAACGTGCGAACCCTCGCCGCGCGTCAGGCAGACGGGGTAACGGCGATAGTTGCCGATGACGTATTGATCGAACAGGGCGATGGTTTCGGCGCTGGTCATAAGGGTCTCGATGAACGCCCGCGGCACAGCCGGCTAGAGAACGATTTCCGTGCCCACGCCGGTGTCGGTATAAATTTCGAGCAACAGAGTATGGCGTTTACGGCCATCGACGATGTGCGTTTTCTTTACGCCGCCACGCAAGGCGTCGAGGCACGCTTCCACTTTCGGAATCATGCCGTCGTCGATCACCTTGCGGCGAATCAATTCTTCACATTGAGCCGTGTTGAGGCTGCGTAAAATCGACTCGGGATTTTTGCGGTCTTCGAGGATGCCGGGCGTGTCGGTGAGGAGCACGAACTTCTCCGCTCCCAACTTGGCGGCCACGGCGGCGGCGGCGGTGTCGGCGTTGACGTTCAGCCATTGCCC
>JBAXFO010000220.1:0-7244 GCA_037139885.1 Planctomycetota bacterium | reverse complement strand
GAACGTCACGGGGAGGTTTTGCAGGGCGACTTCCTGGAAGATCTGGTCGAACGAGCGTTGCAGGAAGGTCGAATAGATGTCCACGATGGGCCGCATGCCGGTCTTGGCCATGCCGCCGGCGAAGGCGACGCCATGCGATTCGCAGATGCCGACATCGAAGAAGCGATCAGGATAATCGCTACGGACTTTTTCGAGTTTGTTCCCCTGGCACATGGCCGCGGTGATGACGGCGACTTTCGGATTCTCTTTCATTTCATCATAAATGGCCGCGCTGAAGGCGTCGGTGTACGCCTTGCTGCCGCTGCGTTTGAGCGACAGAATCGCGCGATTGGGGCCGACTTTCTCGAACACGGGGGGCGTGTGAAACGTGACCGGGTCGTCGCTGGCTTGCGGCACGCCCTGACCCTTGACGGTGAGAACATGCAACAGCACCGGGCCGGGGTGATCTTTGACTTGTTTCAGCCAGTGCAGAAGCGTCGGCAGATCATGGCCATCGATCGGGCCGACGTAATGAAAGCCGAGCTCTTCGAAGAGCATGCCGCCCGTGAGGAGCGCCTTGAGGCCATCGCGAACTTGATCGATGGCCTGGTTCGCCATGCCGCCGACGACGGGAAGCTTTGAAATCAGCTTCTGCAGTTGTTTCTTCGAGCCCTGGTAAATGTTCGTAAGCCGGGCGCGATCGAGGCAGGTGGCCAACGCCCCCACACGCGGGCAGATCGACATCTGATTGTCGTTGAGCACCATCAAGAATTTGCGGTTGAGGTGCCCGGCGTTGTTGAGAGCCTCGAAGACGACGCCCGAGGGCAACGCCCCGTCGCCGCAGACCGCGACGCTGTAGCGTTCGGGATGGCCGGTGAGCTCATCGCCCATTTTGAGGCCAAGAGCGGTCGACGCGGCGCAGCCGGCGTGGCCGGTCATGAAGAGGTCGAATTCGCTTTCGGCGGGGTTGGGGTAGCCCATCAGGCCCCCCTTGGTGCGGATGCTGCCGAACTGCGGGTAGCGGCCGGTGATGAGCTTGTGCGGATAAATCTGGTGACCGGTGTCCCAGATGATGCGGTCCTGGCGGAAGTCGTAGGAGAGGTGCAGCGCGAGGCAGAGTTCGACGACGCCTAAGTTGCTGGCGAAGTGAGCGGGCCGAATCGAGAGAACGCGGACGAGCTCGTCGCGCATTTCCTGAGAGAGGGCCTTCAACTCGTCCATCGACAGTTTGTGAAGGTCTTCCGGCCCATGAATGCGCGATAGGAGATTGTCCATAGCACACGCTACCCCTGAGATTGCAGATCCTTCAGCGCCCAAGCTCCGCTTGTGCGTCACGAGCCGCACCTTGCCGGCGGCTGGGCCATCGTTGGCGGGAGCCCACCTGATAGGCCCCTCTTCTTGATCCGCCTAATTTTATTCAAAATAACGCGAGGATCCAATTTTAAGAAAGGGAATTCGGCGATTTCGGCAAAAGAAGGGGACGGACGGCGGGGCCAAAGCGAGGGGTTCACTCCTGGCGAAGCGAGGCGGCCACGTGGGGTTTCGCGATTTCGGCCACTGCATCTTTCATTTCGGAGGCGCTTCCTTTCCCGGCAACGTTCCGGGGCTCGCGGAGTGTGTCGCGTGCCGGATCCACAGCTGGTCGATACTGCACTTCGACCTTGGCGACCGCCTTACCTTCCGGGCGTTCCGATTCGACGTAGGCGCTTCCCGTGACGACGATGTTCCCCGTCGTGCCGCGACAGCCGGTGAGACAAACCAGGGTGAGAATCAGGAAGGTTCGCATAGGAAGTCCCTTTCGCGATTGTGCCGTCCAGGCGTTTGTTCTCTTGGCAGTTCCGATGCCGAATCGCGAAAAATCAAAAAATGGCGCTCCGCGTAAGCTGGGAAAACAGGCCGCGGTAAACGGCAAAGACCTTGCGGACGTCTCGTACCGCCCACCTCGCGAAGCGGGCAGCTCTTTTCCTTTCCCTGGGCAAACGCGTCCAACCCCGGATTCGGGCCGCCGACCCGGCACATCATTTGCCAATTTCCCTCGCGGAGAAGACCGCGGCTTCGAGCAAAGGTGACTTATGAGCAAGAAAGAATGGGGTCTCTGTAAAGACTGCAAATGGTGGCAACTCGAACCGAACGCGAGTCTCGAGAACACCACCATGGGGCTCTGCATCGAGGAGAAACTGCAACCGTTTCTATTGCGGGTTTCCGGAAATAGCGGCTGCAACCGTTTCCTGCCGGGGAAGCCCGCGCATGCGCCGGGTTCGAGCGAGGCGCCCCCCACGGCCAAACCGACAAAATGAATCCGACGGGGAGCGAAACTTCGGGGGGCGAACAAGGACGTGAACCCCCTCCCGACTGCGCGCTGTCTGTATGATAAAGCGTGTACGAGGCGATCGGCCCTCGTCGCGAGCTTGACGAACGTTGCACGGAAGGATTCCCGATGCAAACGAATCGCCCCGATTCCGTCCCGACCGAACCCACCCTCGGGTTGTGGGACGCCGCCAGCTTGGTGGTGGGCATCATCATCGGCGTCGGCATTTTTCAAACGCCGGTCAGCGTCTTCAACGATGTCCCGCATGTCATTCCCGCCCTGGCGACCTGGCTGATCGGCGGTTTGCTGGCCCTGGTGGGGGCGTTTTGTTTCGCGGAGCTGGCGAGCGCGTATCCTCGTTCGGGTGGGGAATATATCTATCTCACGCGTGCCTTCGGCCCCTGGCTGGGTTTCGTTTACGCCTGGACGCAACTTGCCATCATCCGCCCTGGCAGCATCGGAGCCGTCGCGTACATCTTTGCGATTCATGCGGGGACCGTTTTGCAAGTCGGCCAGGCCCCGCTTCTCTTCGTCGCTCTGGCGGCCATCGGCGTTCTCACCGGCGTCAACATCCTCGGCGTCGCCATCGGCAAACATGCGAACAACGCCTTCACCGTCATCAAAATCCTCGGCTTGCTCGGCATCCTGGTCATTGGGCTGGGATGGGGCGACTTCAGCCGCTTTCGCGAAAGCGATGCCACAACCGTGCCGCTGAAATCGGGATGGTTCGCCAGCTCCATGATCCTGGTTTTGTGGACGTACGCCGGCTGGCATGAAGCCGCCTACATCGCCTCGGAAGTGAAGAACAACCGCCGCAACCTGCCCCTCGCCCTCATCTGCGGAACGCTCGTGGTGACGGTTCTTTACCTGGCCGTCAATGTCGCCCTGATCCTCGGTCTGGGCGTCCAGGGAGCACGCTCGGATTCTGCCGCGGCCGATCTTGCGGCGCTCGCCTGGCCCGACGGCGGCCGTAAGGCGATGAGCGTCCTCATCATGATCTCCGCCCTTGGGGCCCTGCACGGCATGATCTTCACGACCGCACGCATCGGCGTCGCGTTCGGCGAGGATCACCCGCTCTTTCGCCCGCTGACGTTGTGGAGCCCGACGTTTCAGACTCCCGCCCGGGCCCTCATTCTTGAAGGACTCATCAGCATGATTATGGTCGTCGGTGTGTTTGTGTTCGGATCGTCGGTGAAAATCGGCGCGGCCGGCTCGAATCAAAACAATCCGTTCGACGGTCTCGTGGAAGTCACTGCGGCTGTCTTCTGGTTCCTGTTTCTCTTGACCGGCGTCGCCCTGTTCGTCTTGCGGCGTCGCGATCCGGACATTCCCCGGCCCTTCAAAACTCCCGGCTATCCGCTGCTGCCGCTCGTCTTTTGCGGTTGGTGCGGTTACATGGTCTACGGCTCCATTTCGGTCGCCGCCTGGTATTCTCTCGCGGGGTTGGGCATCGCCCTGGCGGGTCTGCCGCTTTATTACCTCCAGCGCATGCCCAAGATAAGGAGCTCGGACGAACCCGCCGAATTGCCGTCAGGCAAAGCGTGACGGTGATCTCGTTCGCTCGCTTTGCAGAAGCGTCGCTCGACCAAGCCCTACGCCTTTTTTAAAAGCCCCGCGCTCGATTCGAAAACGCGGCGGCGAAACGCCTGGGCCGGAGCCGCGTCCCGTTCTTGATTTTGCAGGTCCGCGAGATTCGCCTGACAGAAGGGGCAGCCGACCGTTTCGAGATGAAACGTGAAATAGTCGCGCTGGGCCGGTTCGAGAATGTCGAGAACATAGCTCCCCAGTTGTTCCCGGCTCGGACAAGTCAGCCGCTGCCTGCGCCAGACCGCGCCGACCGAATGCTCGCCGCGATCGCCGATCGCCAGCAGTTGGCGTAAGCGTTCTCGAAGCGTTTCGTGGGCGCGCAGCTCCCGTTCGACGAAAGCGCTCTCGGCTTCGCCGAGCGTGTCGTCGAGATACGCAAGCAAGGTCTGTTCGGTGATCGGCGTCACGCTTCCTCCTCGGCGCTCAATTCCGGAAAGACGCTGACCGGCAAGCCCGCCGCCTTGATCTGCGCGGTGAATTTCTTGAGGGCGGCAAAGCGAATGTTGGCGATCTGCTGCTCGCTCAACCGCAACTCCCGGGCGACATCTTTGTTGCCCCAGCCCTTCACGAAGAGAAGCTCGAGAACCTTGACGCGGTCGAATTCCCCCTTGGCGAGCCACTCGCGGAGCAAGCCCCCCAGGCAGCGCGCGATGGCGTCTTCTTCGAGCCCCAACCGTTCCTGCCCGCGCGCCACGCTCGACGCGGCCGGGCGCGAGTCAGCCCGCAACTGGAGCGGATCATTGCCCGCAGCGTCTTCGGTCGCTTGCTGCACGGGATGCCGGCCGAGCTTCCGTAGATAATCGGTGAGTTTGTACGATGCGATGGTGAAGAGGTACGTTTGCAATTCGCGTTTGTCGTCGTAATACGGCAAACTCTTGAAGAAGCCGAGGAACGTGTCTTGCACGAGATCGTCGCAGGCGTCGGCGTTTTTAATGCGGCGATGAACGAACGCCCGAAGCCGCCCCTCATAGCGCGCGATGAGCTGCCGCCAGGCGTCAGGATCGTTCTGGCGAATCGACTCGACCAGCAGACGGTCGCTTTCATTGACCATGACAATAGTGTAGAGAAAAGAGCAGCGCGTCCTCGCGAGCGACTTCGTTTCGAGGTGCAACCTTATTCTCTGAGCGCTGCAGAGACGTGCCGCATCTGTTGACAACGCTCGGAGAATGCCTTAACGTTCCATTAGCCCACCAGACAACGCGCATCGGTCCCACCTTCCTTCGTCGCTCACAAAGGCGTCCCACCATGCTCAGCCTTTTCGGTCCTGCAACGCGATATTGCGATGGCGTTTCGCGGCGTTCGTTCTTGAAGATCGGCGGCTTCTCCTTCGGGGCTTTCAACTTCGGGCTTGCGGATCTGCTTCGCGCCGAAGTCAATCAGGGTCAATCGTCGCGGCCGCATAAAGCCGTCATCAACATTCTCCTCGGCGGCGGTCCGCCCCATCAAGATATGTGGGACATCAAGACCGAAGCGCCCGTCGAAATCCGCGGCGAATTTCAGCCGATCGCGACGAAGGTGCCGGGCATTCAGATCGGCGAATGCTTTCCCCGGCTCGCGAATGTGATGGATAAATGCGTCGCCATTCGTTCGGTCACCGGGGCCAGCGATCGCCATGAACTGCAGCAATGTTTGACCGGTTGGCCGCACACGTCCTTGGCGCCGCTGGGGGGGCGACCTTCGATCGGCGCGGCTTTGTCGAGGTTGCGGGGACCGGCGGATCCGTCGGTGCCGCCGTTCGTCGGATTGTCCGGGGCCACGCAACATCGCCCCTGGTCCGATTCGGGCCAAACCGGTTTCCTCGGCCCCGCTCATGCGCCGTTCAAACCGGATGGTCCCGGCATGGCGAACCTCGTCCTGAACGGCATCACCACCGACCGTCTAGGCGACCGCCGCCAGCTGCTGTCGACGTTCGATCAGATGCGCCGCGACGTCGATTCGTCGGGCGTCATGACGGGCATCGACGCCTCGCAACAACGCGCCCTCGGCGTGCTCACGTCGAGCCGATTGCTCGACGCCCTGGATGTCTCGAAGGAGCCGAGCCAGGTCCGCGAACGCTATGGCACGGGGCAGCCCTACCAATTTCAGTTCGACGGCGCCCCGACCGTCAACGAACAGCTGCTGATGGCCCGCCGCTTGGTCGAAGCGGGCGTCCGCTGCGTCACGCTCAGTTATGGCCGTTGGGACAGCCACGGCCAAAACTTCGCCCTCGTCCGCGATCATGGCGGCAAACTCGATCAATGCCTGAGCGCCCTCATCGAAGATCTCGACGTGCGCGGCATGCTCGACGATGTCACCGTCATCGCCTGGGGCGAATTCGGACGTACGCCGCGCATCAACGGCGGCGCCGGCCGCGACCACTGGGCTCCCGTGAGTTGCGCCTTCCTGGCCGGCGGCGGCATGCGCACCGGTCAAACGATCGGCGCCACCAACCGCCTCGGCGAATACGCCACGCAGCGGCCGGTGTCGCCCGGCGAAATCGTCGCGACCATCTATCACAACCTGGGCGTCGACGCGATGACCGAGTTCGTCCTCGATCCAACCGGCCGGCCGCAACACCTCACGGATGGGCCGCCGTTGCGTGAGTTGGTTTAGGCTCCGCGAGTTCCGGCTCACGTATTTCGCCGCGGGCAAAAGGCCGGGGACCAAGGGTTGAAGGAGGTTGCCGTGCATTCGCCAGGGACGCCTTCACCCCCCGCGCAGCGTCTCGCTTTCACGCTCATCGAGACGCTCGTCGTCATTGCGATGATCGGGATCTTAATTGCCGTGCTCGTCCCGGCCGTGCAGCGCGTGCGCGAGTCGGCGAATCGAACGAACTGTGCGAGCAATCTGCGGCAAATCGGCCTGGCGTTGCAAGGCTATCATGACGCCAACCGCTTCTTTCCGCCGGGCGTGGTCACCGAGTTCGACATCCAAGATTCGTTTCACGCGGGTTTCACGTATCTTCTGCCCCATCTCGAACAGGACGCTCTCCGCTCGCTGTACAAGTTCGAGGCGCCGTGGTTCGATCCCGCGAACTATGCCGCCGTCGCTTTTGAGATTCCGATTTTTTACTGCCCCAGCAATCGCCGCAGCGGCACGATCGATCTGGCCGCCGCCATCGAGCAGTGGCGCTGCCCGATGCCGCCGACGGTCGGCGCCATCGATTATCTCCTGTGCAAGGGAGCGAACGCGGCTCTGCACGGTGACCCGACGAAGGCGCCGCTGCAAGTTCGCGGCCTGTTCAACGTCACCTTCGCGGACCGCATCGATGGCGACGGCGACTTCCTCGGAACGCACATGCCGCGCTTTCGACTGCGGATCAAGAACGTGACCGATGGCCTGTCCTCGACGATGGCCGTCGGCGAGGGGGCGGGGGGCAATCCGTTTTACC
>JBAXFO010000219.1:0-7282 GCA_037139885.1 Planctomycetota bacterium | reverse complement strand
GAGGTGCTCCAGGGGAATTCGAATCTAGGTAACATTTGATGCGTAGGCCCTGGGTGGCCCGGCGACGACGCTGTTCGGCACCCCACGTCCTCGCCGCGGCTTTGATTTCTTGTCTGTACAAGAGCTTCCGAACGGACAGTATCAATTATTTATTAACGAGGTGAAGCGATACTCGAATCGCATCTCAGCCAGTCGGTTTACAGCATTTGGCTTGGGTCGTGGCGGACCAGCGGTTTTGGAAAGGAACATCGAAGAAGCGATCAAATCGATTAACGATCAGGCATTGAGCCCAGCGATCAAGGCATCGCTCGTAAATCAACTCCGCAATCGCACCGCGATCGTTCGCCTCGTCTCCCGGCGAAGTTTGGTTGATAGCAACACTGTGACGCATGTCGAGAATGTGACAGGATTCCGGACCCAACTATGATTTTAGTATTCCATGACCTCGACTTTTTCTACCGAATGGCGATCTCGAGCTATAGCGTATCGAAGTGACTATGTCATGCTCGCGAAGCTCCCTCTATTCGAAGATTGGGAGATCAATACTGCCCCGGAAGGATCTGGCGGCATGTCATTGCAGCACGGGCTCGAAAATCTCTTTGGGGGGCAATCAAAGGTGTCAGGATCCTTTAATAAGGGTCCTGACACCTTAAGTAATCCCGCTGGCCGAGTCCTGAACGTGGGAAGCAAGAAAAAGAAAGACTCTCAAGGCAGCTGGATTCGGCCAAGGTGATCTAGTGACAAACTGCCCGCGACTGCTTGTTGTTACTTAGGAAATAAATTTAGGCTCCTTGAGAAGCGCCCGGAGTTCGCCCGGACAATCGCTCGCAACCGACACGCTCCCGCGGTCTAACGGACGGGTTTTGTTGAACGCTTGGTTCAAGCGGACGATGGTGTATGGCGTGTTTGAAATCGAACCTGCGGCCTGCTCTCCAATCGGCGCGTCCACGCGCCCGTCGGTGGAAATTGCCACGCCTAGTTTCTTTGAAACTTTCTGAAAGTGAAGGATGGCGGCAAAAGTCCGAGGGCCCGCAGCGCCATCGACGGCCAAGTCTCCCGAAAACGGATCATTCTTGAAGAATCCGCTCTTGAAAGCCTCCCGGAGGAAGTACTGGACGAGTAGGACGTCGTCTCTTCGATTGCCGGCGCCTGGTCCAACGGCGCCATCAATACAGTAAACGAGAAAGCGTCCGTCTGCGAACTGTAGTATCTTGACTTTTGCCATGGCTCGTAGCACCTTTGGCGCAGAACGAAAGGAATCGCCGCAGGGGTTCATCGCCGTTTTGATCGTAACACGATCCAGATCCAGTACGCCCGGAAGTCCGGGAACAGGGCCGCCAGCCGGTCCACCAACGCCTCCGGGGTCATGCGCCCTCGGCCGCCTATCGGCCGAGCTCACCTGTCCCCCCCGCTTTGGGCGGGGGTCAGGTGCAGCGCCTGGATACTCATCATTGCCTCCCCTGGGATGGGCCGGGCTCGTCCCAAAGGGTATAGAGGCTCGCGGCCGGGGCCGCGGCTCGTACGTGGGATTTTCAGAAGCGTGTGCACGCTTCAACCACGATGCGGGCTCAAACCCGGTCCATCGTAACGGAGGCTATGATGCGTTTCTACCAACAATCTCACAAATTCTACTGCGGCGCCTGACTCCATGCGAGATCAATGTATCTCTGCATTCGCGGCGAGGGCGGCGCCATCGTCCTGCACCAGAACTTCGTCGCCGACGCCAAGACCTTTCTCGAAGCGGTCGAGCCGTTCGCGATGGGCTCGATGTCACCCGCGCTGAAAGATCAGCATCACCGCTACCGCAATTCCCGTCGCGAGGGCTGCGATGCAGATGCCGAGAATGAGCGGCATGGGGCTCTTGCGCACGCGGCGCGGGCGGGGGGCGATGGTCTCCTCGTCCGTGACTTCGTCGCTGGGCGCGGCGAAGGGCGAGGGCTCCAGCGATTGTTGCTGCGGGATGGGGGCCGCAAGCCGTTCGCCGGTTTGGCCTAACGGCACGAGTTCGATGTGTTCGGGCAGTTGGGCGGGGGCGGCGTGCGGTTTGCCGAGCGGAGCTTTCGACGCCAGCTTGGCGAATTTGGGCGATGCCTTGATGGCCCGGGCCGTGGGGATCTGAGCGCTCGAATTCTTGCGCGGCTTGGCCGGGTCGAGCTCCTTCTTTTGCAGCGGCAAGGCGTCGATGGTGGTGCCGCCGGTGGGACTGGGGCTGGCGTCGGCCAGCAGAAACGCTTGCAACGCCCCGGCGGCCCGGGCGGGGGTCGGGTAACGCTGATCCGCCTGCTTCGCGGTCATGTAGGTAAGAATCTGCTGGATGCCCTCGGGGATGTCGGGCACGAATTCGCGGAGCGGCTTTGGCGTCTCCCCCGCATGACGCAGCATCAGATTCAAAAGATTGCTATCGGGAAACGGCGTCTGGCCCGTGATCAGATGATATAGGACGCACCCGAGACTGTAGATGTCGGAGCGAATGTCGATGGTGCGCGGGTCGCGGGCTTGCTCGGGCGAAAGATAATCGGGCGTCCCCAACAAGACGCCTTCGCGGGTCACTTCGCTGGGATCGATCTTCTCGGCTGGAATCTGCTCCTCGAACATCTTGCGAGCCAGGCCGATGTCCAAAATCTTGACCGTCTTGCCGATCGTCGTGTCGGGCTCCCCGGCTCCGATCGAGGGCACGAGCATCAGGTTCGACGGCTTCAAATCGCGATGGACGACATCGTGCTCCGCAAGATGCTGCAAACCCATCAGCGCCTGGTAAATGACGTTCACCGCTTCGGCGGGAGGCAGTCGCTTGCGGCGCTGGAGCACTTCTTCGACCGTTTCGCCGTCGAGCATCTCCATGACCAAAAAATGATGGCCGTTGGTCTCGCCGAATTCGAACGAGCGGACGACATTGGGGTGAACGAATGTCACGGCCAGGGCGGCTTCGCGTTGGAAGCGGGCCATGAGCGCCGAGATTTTCGTGCGTGACGGCGGCAGCACCTTGATGGCCACGATCCGGCCATCGACATGGCGCGCTTTGTAAACCCCCGCCATGCGGCCCCGGCCGACGCGTTCGAGAATCGTGTAATCGCCCAGGAAAAAATCGTCGACCATGCCCTTGGCGACGAGGGCGGCCTGGTAGTCGGTCAAGATTTCTTGGGCGATCAGCCAGCGCGTGAAATGCGTGGTCGAGGTCGATTTGTCCTTGGCCTCGAGGTTCCAACGATCGTAGATCGCGTGAATCTCCTCGTAAGTGACGAGGCGACTCCGCTTGATCAGACCGCAGAGATCTTCGACCGAGAGACTCATAGTTACGCCAAAACTCGTCTCGTCGCCCGGTTGACGAGGCGGAATCGAGAGCCGAGAATTTTCTCACAAACTTACGTCAAGATATCGCAAAGACATTTCAGAGTCCCCATTTTTGATTTATTCTTTATGGGGAGCGAAGCGCCTGCGAACTCGGGGCGCCGATTTTGCCGAAAGGAACGACGATGTCGAACGTGTTGCGCGGGGCCGTGGCCTTCTCGATTCTGGGGCTCGCGTTTCTGACGGCGGGCGTCTCGGGCCAGAACAAAGACGCGGGCAAAGATCCGAAGATCGACAAGAAAGAAACGAAGCCGGCCCCGATCGTCTTGCGGGCCCAGTGCGCCCGGCCCGACGCCACCTACAAGGTCGATGAACCGGTCGGCTTTTTGCTCGCCAGCAGCGTGGGCGGCGAAATCGATTATGTGTTGTTCGCGGACGAACTCACCGAACTCAAGCGCGGCAAACTCCGCGTCGCTCCAGGTCAGGTTTACAAGCTCGAAGAGAGGGTCGACCGTCCCTGTTTCGCGAAGCTTCAGCTGACGCTCGACTCGGCGACCGCAAGCGCCGTCGCCGCCGTCGATCCAACGAAGATCACCGCCACCGCCAAGCCGCCGGAAGATTTCGAAGCGTTCTGGAAAGCGCAACGGGACGAGTTGGCGAAGATCCGCGTCGACCAGGTCGTCGAGTTTTGGCCGAAAGAATCGGGGATGGTGAACGTCTACCGCGTCAACTTCGCGGGCATCGATGAGCGTCGGGTTTATGGTTGGTTGGCCGTGCCGAAAGGACCGGGGCCGTTTCCGGCGATCGTGACCATGCCCCATGCGGGCGTTTACGGCATCAAGCCCGATCTGCATCATGCGAACCTGGGGGCGATTTCGCTGAACATCGTCATCCACGATTTTCCGGTCGACAATCCCGACTCGTTTTACGCGAAGGAAGCGGAAGGCCCCCTCAAGAACTACACCCGCATCGGCTGGGACGATCGCGAGAAGAGCATTTTTCGTTACGCCATTCTGGCCGGGGTGCGGGCGATCGATTATCTGTCCAACCGCAAGGACGTCGACCGCAACCAGATCGCCGTCACGGGGAGCAGCCAGGGGGGCGGCTTGGCCTTGTGCGTGAGCGGGCTCGACGATCGCGTCGGTTTCGTGGCCGCCAACATCGCGGGCCTCTGCGACCTCAACGCCCGTTCGCAAAAGCGCATCGACGGCTGGCCCCACTGGCTGGCCTCGGCGCCGAAGGATCTGAAAGAGAAAATCGAAGCGACCAGTCAATATTTCGACGCCGTCAATTTCGCCCGCAAATTCAAAGGCAAATCGCTTCACGGCGTCGGCTTCATGGACACCGTCTGCCCGCCATCGACGGTCTACGCCGCCTTCAATCAACATCCTGACCCAAAGATCATGATCGACAGCCCGACCATGGGCCACGCCACCGACCCGCGCTGGCTGGCCGCCCGCGACGATTTTTGGAAGGCCAACCTCAACCTCAAGCCGACGCCGCCGCCCAAGAAGAAGTGACCTCAGCGCTGAAGCACGTCGAAAATCCCGGTCATGATCACGGCGGGTCCGCTGCCTTTGAAATTGAGCATGCGGAGGCCGTATCGTTCGTTGGCGGGGGTGAAGCCGATGATCGCTTCGCTGTTGGCTTTCTGATCCGCGGCGGCCACGTTGCCTTTGGCGTCGAGAATGAACAGGTCGACATCTTCGGTGTTCTTGTCGCCCAGGCCCAGAAAGAGACGACGGCCGGCGCCCAGGTCGAGGTTGGTCACGCTGATCTTTTGGCCTTGCGCGAGTACGGAGCCGTAAAGGCCCCATTGATTGCGGGCGCGGCGAAATTCGAGCCGTTTGTTCTCCTTTTGCAGAAGCTTGTCGGTTTCGGTGAATAGCTTCATCAATCGGTCGGCGCTGTCGTCAAGCTGTTTCAAGGGGACTTGATGCCCGTCCTCTTTGAGGATGCAGGCGACGCACACGCACGGCAGATTCGCGCGCGATTTCGCGAGCGTGAGCTTGAGCGTGTACCAGTCGGTCGTCGGCGCCGTGAGCGTGAGCATCGCATCGGCGGCGACGCGGTTTTCGCTGGCGACCGTCTTGCCGTCGGCGTTTTGGATTTCGAGGTTCACGTCCTGAGAGTCGTTATCGCCCCCGGCCACGAACATGTAGTTGACCCCCTTCGTCAGGGGCACGTAATACATGACGCTGTCGCGGCAATCGACCCAGGCGGCGAGAATCGAGATGCCGTCGTCGTAGCCGAAATTGCCGAGCTTGGCGGCGCCGGAAGCGCTATCGGTGACGCGAATGAACGCCTGGCTGAGATAGCTCGCGGAGTTTTGGCCCTGAGCTCAAACCGTCGTGACGCTTCCGATCGACAACAACGCCGCGATGACGATTCGACTTCGCATGATCGGCCTCGGGCAAACAGTTTCCGATGAAGCGACAATGAGGGGGCGATAGGGGGATTATCTCAAGCCCGCGAATCGGGTGTCAAGGAAATTCACCCGGCGCTAGAATCAACCCGGCACACGTTCACCGATCTTATTGAGGTATCTCGCATGTTCACCGGCCTGGTCGAGGCGCTGGGGGAAGTTCGCGACATCGCGGCCGACGGTCCCGGTTCACGGCTCACGATCGCGCAGCCGCAGCTGGCGAGCGCATCGAAACTGGGCGATAGCGTGGCCATCAACGGCGTGTGCCTCACGGTCGTGGCGGCGGATGACGGGGCGTTTGCCTTTCAAGCGGGCCCGGAAACGTTGCGGCGCACGAATCTGGGCGAGCTCACTGTCGGTTGCCGGGTCAATCTCGAACGGGCCCTGGCCGTCGGCGATCGCCTGGGGGGGCACATCGTGCAGGGGCATGTCGACGGCGTCGGCACGATCGCACGCCGGGAACGGCAAGGGGACTGGGAAGTGATCTGGTTCGCGTGTCCGGCCGAGCTGAATCGCTACCTGGTCTCCAAGGGATCGATCACCGTCGATGGCGTGAGTTTGACGGTGGTCGATGTGACGGCCGATGCGTTCAGCGTGGCCTTGATCCCGCACACGCTCGCCGCCACCACGCTCGGATTCAAAACGCCCGCCGCGACCGTGAACCTCGAAACCGATCTGATCGCGAAACACCTCGTCCGCTATCTCGACGGGCTCGACTGGAGCCGCGTACGGCAGCCGGGATAGCGATTTGAGGAGTGAAAAACCCGAGTACGATGATGAGTAGGAGTATGAGTAGGAGAAAACGAGAGTACGATTGCGAGTACGAGTACGATTAGGAAAATGCGCTTCGCGAGCGTTTTCGGATGCGTGGCTTGGTCTTTTTCGTACTCATCCTCTTAATCGCAATCGTACTCTCGCTTTTTCCTACTCATACTCCTACTCATCATCGTACTCGGGTTTTACGCTCCTCGCATCCTTCCTCAATCTCGCACTAACGACACATTCGGGATGCGCAGTCCCTATCCCCTAGCCCCCATCGAGCGGACATTTTTTTCCGGGGCGAGGGAACTATTTCGGGCCTGCTCGCGTCCTACCAAACGAGTACAGCACTTCGTCGGTTGTTCCTTAAAGCTGAGAAATCCCATGTCGCAATCGACTCCACCCGTCGGGGCCGGCGCGCGCCGTGCCGCGCCTGCGGTCATCGTCCAGCGCGATCTTGACGACGAGAGCGTGCCGCTTTCGCGGATCGGTCCCGCGGGCGTCATGAGCGTCGTCTTTCATGGCGTCTTGCTCGCGGCGTTTGTTCTGCTCGCTCCCGCGGGCCATGTGCGCGGCGATCTGGTCGATAAGGCCGAGGCGATCATCGACGTCGATCGCTCGGAGGCGGTCGAACGGCCCTCGTTCGACGTGATCGATGTCAATGAACATAGCCGAGAACCGCATGGCAACTTCAACAACGGCAGCGAAGGCCGGGCCGATTTCACCATCCCGGAGACGCCTTTTTCGGATGGCCCCGTCGGCGTGCCCGATGCGACGCCCGATGGCCCGCAGGTGAGCGTGCTGCCGGCG